>JAMCWJ010000054.1 GCA_023475105.1 Nitrospirota bacterium | reverse complement strand
GATTCATCGCTTATCTTTATGATGGGGCCGGCCTGGGCCGCCTGTATGCCGAAACACAGCAGGAACCCCAGCACCATAAGCGATGCCCCCGCTATCATCCTTGTACGTTTCATGAACGTCTCCTTTCCTGTATATGGCAGTCTTTCGAATCCAAGAGTCCTGATCTCAACACCCGCACTCATAAGGATCCCAATATTTGAGGCGCGGTTTTTTCTTCGGCACAGGTCCCTGCGTTTTTCCTTCTTCAGGGCCCTTCGTCTCTCCCTGAGGTTTGACGAGACCGTTCTCGGCGCCCTCTCCCCGCACTCCCTGAGTGCAGGAATATGAGGCAAATGCCAAAACGGAGACAAGGGCAATGAAGAAAACCTTTGCCTTTCCCATCGCCTAATATCCGGGAGTTATGGGACCTCCGCCGCCGCCTCCGCCGCCGCAGGCTATCGAGTCCGTGAGGTTTACCATATCGGCGCGAAGGGCGTATGAGCCGGCGCCGATCAGTTTTTCGACCGTCTTCCCGGCGTCTTTGTTGTAAGTAATAGCCTCAGAGCGGGCTGTGGTATCCGTCCTCCACGGGGAGTTTGCCTTGAGCGCGCCGTCTTTCGCTTCGTCTGCCATCTGCCCCCATTCTATCCAGGAGCCGTCATACATCTTCACGGGGTATCCGAGCATGCCGTCTAATATAAGGAAGCTAACTGCTGCCCTTATGCCCGTCCTTCAGTAGGTGTACGCCGTCTTATCCGGCGTAATCCCGACATTGTTCAGACTGCTCTTGATGGTAGCGGCATCGAGGATGGTCGAGCCGTCCGAGCTGAGATGAGTGGTGTAATTGAGGTTCACCGCCCCTTTTACATGCCCTTCGAAAGCCACGTATCCCACGGAAGCGCCTGAGGGCCCGGCGGTACTGCCTGCAACCCCGTTGAACTCATTAGGGGTCCTCACGTCCCATGAGATCGCATTCGCCACCCCCCCTTCGGCAACCGCAATCATTTCGCTCAGGGGGGCCCTGACGGAGGTGTCTTGCGTCAGTTTACAAACACTGTAGGAGGAAGCCGTCGGTGCAGGGGGCACCGTCGTCACAAGGGTATATCCCGCTGTCACGTAAGCCTTGTTCGTCCTGTCCAGTACCTTGAGTCTGTTTTTCGGAAAACCCCAGTAACGGAAATTGAAGTAGGCCGCTCCCATATTCAGCAAGGAATCGCCGGTAATGACGACGACTGTTTTTTCATCTATTCCCGTTTTCTGGATAAGATTGTCCATCTGCGACCTCGTGGCGACCATGGTTATGGTGTCGCTCACGCCGTCGTTCCGCGTCGCAGTGAGGTCCGCAGCGGTATCCAAAAGAAACGCATTGTCGACATGTCCGCTGCCGGTATAACTCGTCGTTCCGGTAGCGCTGGCTACGTCCAGCACAACCATCTTGTTAAAGCCCGCGGCATCGATGCCGTATCCATTGGTTGTCCAGTTGTTGAGTGTCGCCGGGTCTATCAGGACCGACGAACTCGCAACGTCCGACTTGGGATCTGAGAATCCCCCGCCTCCGCAACTCTGAAGAAACAGAGGAACCGCTGCAAGAACGACTGCAATGAACAGGGAAATCCATTTTCCCTTCTGAGAAAGTCTTTTCATTCTCTTTACTCCCCTTTCTTCCCCTCTCCGGGGCCTCTGAAGAATTCTGACATCCCCCTCTCACAGTAAGTCTCACTCGCAACGCCTTATGTCTTTTCCCCCCTTCTCTCACCTCCTTTTCCTGCGCCTCTTTCCACTGCCGCTGCACGTGAATTTCAGATATCACGCGAAGAGGAGAAAGGGCCGACCCCCGCCGGACGAAATACATGGACTTGGATACAAAAAGAAAGGTTCATCGCTGCGGCAAAAGTCAAAGCTCTCCTCCCCTGAGAATGGCTTCAGACATCTTTTCAGACGTAATTACGACTCTTTAACGCGTACTAATTTTGCCGTCGGAAAAAGTTTCTGTCAAGCTCTAATTATAGCTATACCATATCCTAATTATGAAGTTTCCACATCCGATGCAGTTTCGATTTTACGCCTATTTTGATTTTTCCTTAAGCCTCTCTATTTCATCCGATAATTCCTTCTTGGTAATGATCCCTTTTTTCTCGAGCAGGTTTATCAGGGCTTCCTCCGCAGTCTTGTCTCCCCTGAGAGACTTTTCGGAAACTCCCGTCTCGGTCCGCGTTTTTTCCCGGGGCGTCTCCGGTTTTGCCTGTTGCGCGGGCGCTTCTTCAGGCGCAGCAGAAGGAGACTTCTCCCTTGTTACCATGTGACCGCGTTCTTTCAATTCCTCGTCCGACAGACTCGGGGAGACGATGTTGAGCTTGCTCCCTGTTCCGCACCCCGCCAGCAGCAAAACCATTGCCACGATACCGAAACACTTTTTCATTCTACCCTCCTTACCTCGATCCTTTCTTCGAAACTGCCCTATAATACCAGAAGTGACGCCGCAACGAAAGAAGAGGGTGATGTTCGCAGGATGCCGCTTCCTCAAAGCGTCCGGTTGCGCGGAGGAGGCGCCCGCCGTTTCTGGTATACTACACACATGAAGATCGCAATCACAGGGAAAGGCGGGGTCGGGAAGACCACGCTTTCCGCTATCCTGAGCCACCTGTACGCGGCCGAGGGGAAAAGGGTCATCTCCGTGGATGCCGACCCCGACGCAAACCTCGCGGCGGCACTGGGGGTACCGGCCGACGCCCTGTCGAAGATAAGACCGATAGCGGAGATGGCCGACCTCATCGAGGAAAGAATGGGGGCGAGGCCGGGAGAAAGCGGAGGGGTGTTCAAGCTGAATCCGAAGGTGGATGACATTCCCGAGGAATTCGGATACCGCTTCGACCATATCGTGCTCCTCGTCACGGGCAAATCGAAAGGCGCCGCCTCAGGCTGCTATTGCCCGGAAAACGTGTTTCTGCGGAGGATGCTGAAGCACCTCGTGGTGAACAGGGACGAGATCGTGATCGTCGATATGGAAGCCGGGATAGAACATCTCACCAGGGGCACGACCGAGGCGGTGGATGCCTTCATCGTCGTCGTGGAACCGGGGCAGAGGAGCATCCAGACTGCGCAGACCGTAAAAGAACTCGCACAAGGCCTCGGGGTGAAGAAGGTATACGTCGTGGCAAACAAGGTGCGCGGACAGGAAGACCTCGACTTCGTAAGAAAGCATTTGCCCGATGCGCGTCTTCTCGGCTCCATTCATTTCAGTCATGACATTATGCAGTCCGATCTGGACGGTCTCCCTCCCTTCACCGTCGGGAGCGCGGTTGCCGATGTGAGGAAGATCAAAGAAGCCCTCGAAAGCGGCTCCGGATAATCTTCCTTGAACGAAAAGTCGCGCATCAGAAAAATTCTCCTCAAAAAAAGGGACTCCCTCGATCCCGCAGTGAAGAAAGAGAAAGACGAACGCGTCAAGGAAAGGCTTTTGTCCGTTCCGGACTTCCGTCGCGCAAAGGTGATCTTCTTTTTCGCGTCTTTCCGCTCCGAGGTTTCGACCTTCACCCTCATAGAAGAAGCCCTCAGGCTCGGGAAGAGCGTTCTTCTGCCTTCCGTAGACAGAGCGAAAAAGGAATTGAGGCTTTATGAGATCAGGACGCTGTCCGAGGTCTCTTCAGGCTACATGGGCATTCCCGAACCGGACGTCTCCGAGGAGAGGGAACGGGACATCAACGATGCAGAGGTCGTAATCATGCCGGGCGCGGCCTTCGATGCGGAGGGCAACAGGCTCGGGTACGGAGGGGGCTATTACGACAGGCTGCTTGCACGTCTGAGGAGAAAGATACCCCTGATAGCCCTGGCCTACGAAGAGCAGATCGCGGAGGCCCTTCCTTCGGATGCCCATGACATAAAGGTGAGCGCGATAGTCACGGATAGGAGAATTATCTCCTGCGGAAGGCATTGAAACCTCTGCGTCTTTTTCATTACAATAGCAGCATGGAGAAAGAAATCTTCAGGGACTTTCTCTCCCGTAAGGGCCTCAAACTCACAAAGGAAAGACAGAAGATCCTCGACGAGGTATTCACCCTTCACGGCCATTTCGATCCGGAAGGGCTTCTCGAAAGACTGAGGCGCAGGGAGGCGAAGGTCTCGAAGGCTTCGGTGTACCGGACACTTCCTCTCCTCGTCCAATGCGGCCTTGTCGAGCAGGTCGAAAGGGACGGCAAACATGCCCGGTATGAGCATACCTTCGGGCACGGGCACCACGACCACCTGATATGCGTGAAGTGCGGAAGGGTCATCGAGGTCTTTTCTCCGAAGCTCGAGGCGATCCAGGATGATCTGTGCAGGGAAAGCAAATTCAATGGAATCACCCATACCCTGGAGATAAAGGGGTATTGTCAAAGCTGTGAGCGGTGTTGCTTATCATCTCCTCAATAGCGAGACGACTTTTCCGTTGCCAATCCTAACAAGAAATGTTAAAATGCGTATTCATCTTTTAAATCATGGACTCCAGGAAAATTCAGAAGGGTGTGAAGCTCATTATCGAGGGCATCGGAGAGGACCCCGGCAGGGCGGGGCTCAGAAGGACCCCCGAGCGGATAGCCAAACTCTACGAAGAGATATTCTCCGGTCTCGTTAGCTCGCCCGGAGACATCCTCAAACCGATGGAGGGGGAAAAGCATGACGAGATGGTCCTACTGAAGGACATCCCCTTCTATTCCGTCTGTGAACATCATCTTCTCCCTTTCTCAGGCAAGGCCCATATCGCGTACATCCCCGAGGGAGGAAGGATCGTCGGTCTCAGCGCCCTCGCGCGGGCGCTCGAAGTCTTCGCCAAGAGGCCGCAGGTCCAGGAGAGACTGACGGCGCAGCTTGCCGACCTGCTGATGGAGAGGCTCAGACCGAAAGGCTGTATGGTCATCGTTGATGCGGAACATCTCTGCATAAGCATGCGCGGGATAAAAAAGCCCGGATCGAGGACTGTGACGTCGGCGGTGAGAGGAATATTCAGGACGAAGCAGAGCACGAGAGAGGAGTTGCTCCAGCTTATCAAGGAAAAGTGATTCCGCAAGGGAGCGCGCCTGTTCAATCCTGCACCTCTGTCGGCGAGCGGTTATTCGGCAGGGTGCTGAGAAGGTGATGTTCTTCGTCATCCCCATGCAGGCGGGAATCCAGTGTTTTCGAATCTTCTGCCCACCCGCTTTCGCGGGTATGATAGTATGGGTTTCAAAGGGGACTTTTTCGGCAGTCTGTGAGACAAAGACGCAAGAGAAATGTCCTGTAATGGAATTGCATGAGTCATTCAGTAACGCAGGAATTCAATGAATCAGCTAAATTACCGAAAGAGGAGGAAAAAATGGCTGCAAAAGTCATAAGCGGAACTGAAGTAGCCGCACAGATCAGGGAAGAACTGAAAAAGGAAGTCGCAGAGATGAAGGAAAAACACGGGGTCGTACCCGGACTTGTTACTATCCTGGTAGGCAAGAACCCTGCCTCAGTCAGCTACGTTACGGGCAAACAGAAGACCGCCCATGAGCTCGGTTTTTATTCGATGCAGGACGACCAGCCTGAAGACATTCCCGAGGCGGATCTGCTCAAGCTCGTCGACAAGTATAATAAGGACCCGAAGATTCACGGCATCCTTGTCCAGCTTCCTCTTCCCAAACACATCAACGAAAAGAAAGTCCTGAGCGCCATAGATCCCGACAAAGACGTAGACTGTTTCCATCCGGTCAATGTCGGCCGGTTGATGATAGGAGGCTCCGAGGCGAGATTCCTTCCCTGCACGCCGGCCGGCATCCAGGAATTGATCGTCCGCTCCGGCTTCGAGACCTCCGGTGCAGAGGTAGTAGTCGTCGGTCGTTCGAATATTGTGGGCAAGCCCATCGCAAACATGATGCTCCAGAAGGGACGAGGTGCGAACGCCACCGTCACCGTCGTGCATACCGGCACGAAGAACCTCGAGGCCCATTGCAGAAGGGCCGACATCCTCATCGTCGCTGCAGGCGTCCCCCACCTCGTAAAACCCGAGTGGATCAAACCCGGCGCCTGTGTCATTGACGTCGGCGTCAACCGCGTCGGCGAAAAGATGAGCGAAAAGACAGGCAGGATGGTGCCGATCCTCAAGGGAGACGTCGACTTCGATGCTGCCAAGGAAATAGCCGGTGCCATCACCCCCGTGCCCGGCGGCGTCGGACCGATGACGATCACGATGCTCATGAAAAACACCGTTACGTCGGCAAAGCTCGCAGCGGGAATCAGGTAGAGAAATAAAGAAAGAATATGCTATATTTATTAAAGAACCTCCGCAGTATATGAGTCGAGCGAAACCAGCATTTTCGCAGCTTAGCCGGAAAAGACCCGGTCGGAAAAGGAGAGAGTGATGACATGTCGTCGCCGGTACTAGAATTCAAGCCCGAACAAGCGTCGTTACTTCTGCGGGAGGTGATGGAACGGTCGGGGCAGAACCTTCTTGGCTGTTATCAGTGCCGTCGTTGCGCGGCCGGCTGTCCCGTGGGAGAAGAGTCGGGCCTCACTCCGGACAGGCTGATCAGGCTGATCCTCCTGGGGGAGCGGGAGGAAGCTCTGAACAACCTTCTGGTCTGGAAATGCCTTGCCTGTTACACCTGCGGGACGCGCTGTCCGAACAACATCCAGACGGCGAGGATCACCGAGGCCCTGAAGCAGATGTCCAAGGAGGCCCACATCAAGCCGCTGGTCCCCTCCGTGGGGGCGTTTCACGATGCCTTCGCGAAGTCGGTGTCTCACCTCGGCCGGGTTCACGAACTCGAATTCATGGCGCTCTATGAATTCAAGATCGCGGCCGACAGAGCGAGGCGGGGCGAATGGAAGGCAATTGTCGGAGAGATGAAAGAGCAGGCAAGGCTCGGTCTCACGATGATGAAAAAGAAAAGGATGCATATGGGCCTCGAAAAGGTCAAGGGACTCTCCGAGGTCAAACATATCTACAAGAAAGCGAAGGAGAAGGGTCGTTGAAAAGTCCGGGACCGATCATCACCGTACGGTTTTCAGCGGCGGGCTTTTTCGCGGGGATATAGGTATGGAGATAGCATATTATCCCGGATGTTCGCTGCATGCCTCTTCGGAGCTGTATGACATACAGAACAAGATGGTTTTCAGGCAGTTGGGGCTCGAGTTGAAGGAGCTCGATGACTGGAACTGCTGCGGCGCAACATCGGCCAGCAAGACCGATGAGTTCCTCTCCATCGCTCTTCCCGCCAGGAACCTGGGCATCGCCGATGCGAGCGGACTCTCCGATATCGTCATCCCTTGTTCGTCGTGTTACAGCCGCATGCTCGTCTCGCAGAAAAGGTTGGCCGAAGATCCTTCTCTGAGGGCCGTCATTAACGCCGAACTCGCCAGGAAGGTCGAAGGAAAGATACGGATACTGAGCATTCTCGAAGTGCTCGCGCCGAGGGCAAAGTCGGGTGAACTCGGAGAAAAGGTGAAAAGAAAACTCGAGGGGTTGAGACCGGCGTGCTATTACGGTTGTCTGCTCACCAGGTTTCCGAGTGACATATCCGTGCCCGATGATGTGGAGAACCCTCAGGGCATGGAGAACGTTTGCACGGCCCTGGGAGCGAAGCCGCTGGAATGGGGGTATAAGACCGACTGTTGCGGGGCTTCGGCAGTCGTCAATGACGCCGACCAGTCTCTTTCCCTCATGTACAAAATCATGAAGGACGCTGTTGCACGAGGGGCGAACTGCTTCGTTACGACCTGTCCGATGTGTCAGATGAACCTCGACGCCTATCAGGATCGGGTGGGAGAGAAATACGGGATCGGCGCGAGACTGCCCGTCTATTTTCTCACCGAACTTGTCGGTCTCGCCATGGGCATCGGCCCGGGGGAAATGCAGATCGACCGGCATTTCGTGGATGCCGTAGGGTTATTGAAGGAGTTGAAACTGCTGTGAGTGAAAAGGGTTCTCAGAAAAGGGGATCGGTCCTTATCGTAGGGGGCGGCATCGGCGGCATGCAGGCAGCGCTCGATCTTGCCGACAGCGGGTTCAGGGTCCATATGGTCCAGAGGGACCCCTCGATCGGCGGCACGATGGTGATGCTCGACAAGACCTTTCCGACCGGCGACTGCTCGATGTGCATGATCTCTCCGAAGATGGTCGAGGCGGGCCGTCACCTGAATATCGATATCCATACGCTGGCGGAAGTCGTATCGGTCGGGGGAGAGGCAGGGGATTTCAGGGTGAGAATCAGGCTGGCCCCCCGGTACGTGGATTCGGAGAAATGCACCGGCTGCGGCGACTGCGAGGCCAAGTGTCCGAAGAAAGTGGCAAGCGAGTTCGACCAGGGGCTGGGTGTTCGCAAGGCGATCTATTCCCTGTTCCCCCAGGCAGTGCCGAATACACGGGCGATCGACGGGAATCATTGTCTGTACCTCAACAAGGGCACGTGCCGGCTTTGCGAAAAAGTCTGCAAGGCAAAAGCGATCAACTACGAAGACAAGGGCAGGGAGATAGAGCTCAATGTGGGTTCGATCATCCTCAGTCCCGGCCTCGACCGCTATGACGCGCGGCTCAGGGGCGAGCTGGGGCTGGGTCGCTGGAAGAATGTCATCACTTCCGTCCAGTTCGAGCGCATCCTCTCCGCCTCGGGCCCTTATAAGGGAGTGGTGCAGAGGCCTTCCGACGAAAAACATCCCGTGAAGGTGGCGTGGATCCAGTGCATCGGCTCCAGAGACCCCCACAATGCCAATCCGTGGTGTTCCTCGGTCTGCTGCATGTACGCGACCAAGCAGGCTATCATCGCCAGGGAGCACGACATCCGTATCGAGCCGACCATCTTCTACATGGAGATGCGTGCCTTCGGAAAGGACTTCGACAAATACGTCGAAAGGGCGAAGGGGGAATACCACGTTCGGTATCAGCGTGCCATGATCTCTGCCGTGAGGGAAGACCCCGCGACCGGCGACCTGCTCCTCAGGTATGCCGCAGAAGACGGAACACTCGTCGACGAAACGTTCGATATGGTAGTCCTTTCCATCGGTCTTCAGCCCCATAAAGATGCAGAGGAGTTTGCGAAGACCTTCGGCATCGAGATGGACGATTACCGTTTTGCGAGGACCTCCCGGCTCGCTCCCGTACAGACCTCGCGGGACGGGATATTCGTAACAGGCATCTACCAGGGTCCCAAGGATATCCCTGAAACCGTGATGCAGGGCAGTGCGGTTGCGGGAAGCGCAATGGCGCTTCTCGCGGAGGTCCGGGGTACCGAGACGGTCGCAAAGGAGTTGCCGCCCGAAAGGGACGTGGCCGGTGAAGAGCCGAGAATCGGCGTCTTTGTTTGCCACTGCGGCACCAATATCTCCTCGACCGTCGAGATAGAGCAGGTGGTGAGCGCGGTGAAGGACCTCCCCGGTGTGGCGTATGTGACCAACACCATTTATGCCTGTGCCCAGGACAACCAGGAGATCATAAAGCAGACGATAAAGGAACAGAACCTCAACAGGGTCGTGATCGCCTCATGTACGCCGAGAACCCACGAAAAGCTTTTTCAGGAGACGATCAGGGAGGCGGGCCTGAACAAATACCTCTTTGACCTTGCCGATATCCGCGAGCAATGTTCCTGGTGCCATAAAGGGCAGAATGAAGCAGCTACGAAGAAGGCGATCCGGATCGTCAAGATGGCGGTCGCCAAGTCGATATTGCAGGAACCCCTCAAGACCGACTTTGTCGGCGTGACGCCGGCATGCCTGGTGATCGGCGGGGGTATTGCAGGGATGACCGCGGCCCTGGCCCTGGCCGATCAGGGCTTCCAGGTAAGTATTGTCGAGAGGGAGACCGCACTCGGCGGCCTGCTGAAAAATGTTTACCGGAGTCTCGAAGGCGACGATGTGCAGAAGTTTTTAAAAGAGACGATTTCTCGAGTCCTTATCCATCCGCGTATCGATATCTCTACGGGGGTGGAGGTGAAAAAGACCGAGGGCTTTGTCGGAAACTTCAGGACGACCCTCACCGACGGCGCCACTGTCGACCACGGGGCCATTATCCTGGCTACGGGAGGCATCGAATATGAGCCGACGGAATACCACTATCAGGAGAGCGACCGGGTGATCACCCAGAGGGAACTCGAAAAACGGCTCGCCAGCGGGGAAACACCTAAGGCAGGGGATCGCTACGTGATGATCCAGTGCGTCGGTTCCCGTGAAGAGCCTGCTCAGTACTGCTCCCGCATCTGCTGTCAGGATGCCGTCAAAAACGCCATAGCCATAAAAGAGCGCACCCCTGAGGCGCAGGTCGTAATCATATACCGCGACATACGGACCTACGGGCTTCGTGAAGACTATTACAGGAAGGCGCGCGACCTGGGTGTGGTCTTTGTTCGCTACGAAGTCGACAGGAAACCTTCCGTGGAGGTCGCAGGAGAGAGGCTCAGCGTGAAGACATGGGATTACATGCTGAACAGGGAATTATCGATAGATGCGGGATGGGTCGTGCTTTCGACCGGTCTGAGGCCCCATCCCACGACGGACAAAGTAGGCGAGATGTACAAGGTCACGCGCAACCCCGACGGGTACTTCCTTGAGGCCCACGTGAAGCTGCGGCCGGTCGATTTTCCCAGCGAAGGTCTTTTTGTCGCCGGGCTGGGCCATGCCCCGAAGAACCTCGATGAGACCATAAGCCAGGCACTGGCGGCCGCGGGAAGGGCCGGCGTTATTCTGTCTCACGAGAAGCTCGCGGTCTCGGGGATCATCGCCAAGCACAAAAGGGAACTCTGCATGTCCTGCCTGAGCTGCTTCAGGGTCTGCCCCTTCGGCTCTCCCTACATAGCAGAGGACGGGAAGATCTCCCATAACGAGATCAAATGCATGGGCTGCGGCATCTGCGCCGGCATCTGCCCGGCAAAGGCGTTCCAGGTGAACAATTTCCGCGACGACCAGATCATCGCGATGATCGATGCGGCAGCCGAATCAGAGCCGGGCGTGATCGGAGCGTAGCACATATACAGGAATGAATCATTGAGGAGGGCGAGAGAATGACCACAGTAACAGAGCCGGCGGCAGAGGACGGGGTCTCCTCCATAGAGAAGCCTCACGAGACACCGCCGGGTTGGGAGCCGAACGTACTGGCCTTTGCCTGCCATTACTGCGCCTTTGCCGCAGCGGACCTGGCGGGGGTCATGCGGTTGTCCTATCCGACGAACGTGAAGATCATCCGGCTTCCCTGCACAGGGAAACTGGACCATATCCACGTGCTGAGGGCGTTCGAGCGGGGTATTGACGGCGTCTTTGTGGCAGGCTGACTGAAAGGCCAGTGTCATTACCTGGAAGGTAATGCCTTTGCAGCCCGGCGTATCGAATACGTAAAGAAGCTGCTGTCGAAGCTGGGCATCGATCCTGCCCGTCTCGAGATGTATAACCTGTCCGCTGCCATGGGGCCAAAATGGGCGGAGATATGCACTGCCTTTACCGAGAAGATTCGCAGGCTCGGACCGTCGCCAATCCGGATCGCCCTGGACAAACGGAAGATAAAGGAGTGAACGACCGATGATTGTAGGCACGCAGAAACCCTTTGACGAAGTGTGGGAGATGGTGAAGGACCACAAGAAGATCCTGGTCTTCGGCTGCAACACCTGTGTAGCGATCTGCCATGCAGGGGGCGGCAAGGAGGCCGAAATCCTTGCCTCGATGATCCGAATGAAGGCCCTCGAAGAGGGCAGAGAGATGGAGGTGAAGCATGCCGCCATTGAGAGGCACTGTGAACCGGAGTTCTTCGAGCCGGTCATGGAGGAAGTGAGGACTTACGACCTGGTGCTCTCGACCGCCTGCGGCGTGGGCGTGAACTTCCTCTCCGAGCGGATCGGGGAGATCCCGGTCTACCCGGGGATCAACACCTCGTTCTTCGGCGCGGTGCCCGAGGCCGGGGTGTTCACCGAGCTCTGCGCAGGCTGCGGCAACTGCATCTTACACCTCACCGGCGGCATCTGTCCGATTGCCCGGTGCTCCAAAACGCTCATGAACGGTCCCTGCGGCGGAACGAACAAGGGCAAGTGCGAGGTGAGCCAGGAGATAGACTGCGCCTGGTACCTCATCGTCGAGCGGATGAAGAAGCTCGGCACGCTCGACAAACTTGCGGAGATCCAGCCCCCGCGGAACTGGTCGACGGCGCGGGACGGCGGACCGCGCAGGGTTTCCCTCGAGCATATTCGGGCTTACGAGGAAAGGGAAGAGCAGAAGTCTGAGCTTGCTGGAGGGAAGAAACAATGAAGAGCGGAAGCAATCTTGAACGGGTAATTGCGAGCGGGCAGCCTGCGGTGACGGCCGAACTCGGGCCGCCCATGAGCGCCGACCCCCACGAAGTGATAAAGAAGGCGAACATCCTCAAGGGATATTGCGATGCCGCAAATATCACCGACTGCCAGACAGCGGTCGTCCGCATCTCGAGTATCGCCGCAGCGGTCATCGCCTTCCAGCAGGGCCTGGAGCCGGTCATGCAGATGACCTGCAGGGACCGCAACCGCATTGCGATGCAGGCCGACCTGCTCGGTGCAGCGGCTCTCGGTCTCAGGAACTGCCTCTGTATCGCGGGAGACCACCAGAAGTTCAGCGCCGCCGGCAGGCTGAAGGGGCACCCGGGCGCGAAGAACGTTTACGATGTGGACACCTGTCAGCTCGTGGGCATCCTCAAGAAAATGCGCGACGAGGGACTGCAGGAAGGGGGGGACAAGCTCGAAGTGGCGCCGAAGTTCTTTATCGGCGCTTCCTGGACTCCGATGGGAGATCCCATCGACTTCAGGCCATATAACCTTATGAAGAAAGTCAATGCCGGCGCGGATTTTATCCAGACACAGGGCATCTACGATATCGAGGGCTTCCGTTCCCAGATGGAGAAGGCGAGGAACCTCGGGCTCCACGAGAGGACCGCGGTTCTGGGCGGGATCATCGTACCGAGGACCGCAATGATGCTCAAATATATGGATTCCTCGGTGGCAGGAGTGAACGTGCCGAAAGCGCTCATCGACCGCATGAACAAAGCGAAAGAAGCCGCGGGCGACGACAAGAAGAAGGCGAAGGAACTGCAGGAGGTCGAGGGCATCAAGATCACGGTCGAGCTCATCCACCAGGTGCTTGAGACCCCGGGGGTCAAGGGCGTGCACATCCAGGCGATCGAGTGGGAGACCGCCATCGAAGGGATCGTGAAGGCCGCCGGACTCTATCCCCGTCCCACCTTCCCCGAAGCATAGGACGGTCTAAATCAATCCTGAAGAAAAGGGCGCTGACAAAACTCAGCGCCCTTTTAAGGTCAGCATAGTTTCTATGCAAAAGAGTAAAACATCCGAAGTTTTGTCAATAGGTGTGTAAAAAGCATTACGAATCTTGTCCTTGAATTCAGATCGATCCTTGTTTTCTTTCTTTTCTTTCCGATTCTTTCAAGTCCAACCTGATCCGTTCATCAAAATCTGAATACATGATCTACATCATTTTTTTTTGTTTCTGATACCTGTAAACTCTAATTAAGGTTAGCATAGTTTCTATGCAAAAGAGTAAATCCTCTCTTTGGGAGGATAAGATCAAGGAGGAAAGAAAATGAAAAAGATGAGAAAGTATCTGCTATTAGGGATGGCTGTGATCGGAATCCTCGGCTCGGCATCCATTTCCCAGGCCGGCAACTGTCCTGCCGTGTCGCCCTGCCCCGCAGCCAAGGCCGACAATTCAAGAGGCAACGCCACGGTGAGCGCTTACGCCGACGGCTTTCAGCCTGCAGTGTCGCCATCTCTGCAGCCCAAGTCGCTCGCACCCACCACGGAAAGCAATAAAACGATCGGGTTAGGGCAAATGAAGCACCCCGTAGTCTCGCCGCTTATATAGAAACGGAGCACTCGCCCCTCCATCCGGAGGGGCTTTTTTTGCTCATGCAAAGTTACTTTCCTCTACTTCCTCGCATAGAGGTTTCCATTGCGTTCGGTGTCAGCCTCGCTGCACCAGTCACCCATCAGGATCAAGGATGCTGCATCGACATAGATCGGATCAGTAAATAGGGACACATCCCATTTTTCAGCATGATTCCCTTCTTGGCCTTCCTTTCGGTCGCTGTAAGAGCTTTCTTTCAAGCTTATTTTCCATCTCAACCACAAATCCCTCTGTGCCGAAAGGCCTTCCCTTTCTTGTAGCATGACGCAATCCCTCAATTTCTTTTCTGGGTACATCGGATCGTAGCAGCAGAATGTAGTCTTATCGTCTGTCATTAGTGAAAAGGTCTTCTCCCAGGATGTTGTCCTTACAGCCTTTGACATGTGCGAGGGCACTTGAATAGGGATAGTCTTCTGCTTTCTCTACCATCCCGGCCCGAACTGGATTTTGTTCGATATATCTGGCCACTGCCCACAAGTACTTCTCCTGATCCACAATGCAAGAATGATATCGGCTCTCCCACAATCTTCCAGTCCTACCGAAGATCCTGTTGATATATTGCGTATAGCAGAGAGTAAGGCCCTGCATCATCTTAAACAGGGACTCTTCCGATCCGGGTTTCGTTAGGAGATGGACATTATTGGTCATCAGGCAGTAAGCCATTACTGGAGAAGTCCACTTCGCAGCATATTTCTTCAGCAGTGAGAGATATTGTTTTCGGTCATCTCTTTCGAAAAAGACTTCCTCTCGATTGTTCCCCCTTTGAATTACATGGTGCGGAAATCCCGCCGCCACCACTCGTCCGATCCTCGGCATTGAAAATCGTATCGGTCATCCCACCTGCATGTCAAGAAAAATGGGATGTGTCCCTATTTTCCCCTGTAATTCATAAATCCGGGAGAGGTGTCCGGATCGAAGGACAAGACCCCGGGTTATTGGCCGGTCCGCAAGGGCTGACCTCAACAACGCAAGGGGACAAAGCGACATTAGGTGATCGACACCTCTGCAGTCGGGAAGGGCTATTGTCTTGCCGAGAGACGGACGCCTCTCCCGGAACAAAGAAACTCATGAACGGAACAGGCTCAGAGGGCCTCCTTACTCCTCGAAATTCTCCTCCACGTATTGGGCAAGGATCTCGTGGATCTTGACGGGAGCGGCCACCCCGAAGTACTGGTCGATCACCGCATGGGCCAGTTCGTGGGCGAGGATGACCGCCTTTGCCTCGTCCGCGGCGATGTAGACCGCCTTTTCCGAAGGTGCATAAAAGGCCACAAAATCGACGTTCCGGAAGTATTTCTTTCTGTAGAGTTCTTTCACCTTGTCTGCATCGGGGAGAACGTGCAGGGCGATGGTGAAATTCCTCGGACGCATTTCGAGGATCGTCTCGACCCTTTCGACTATCACATCGATCTTCCCGGAAAGCTGGCTCTCGACGGAAAGGTCCTTCTCTGTCCGCGTCCTGAGGAGGGAGTTCAGAAAGCCGAGCTTGATCCTTTTGTTGAACAGCCGCAGCGTTTCTCCGCTCTCGCAGAAGATCTTTGCATATCCGCCTTGGGCTTTCCCGCTGCCCTGCCGTTGCTCGGTCCTGCAATACCGGACAAAGGCATAGGACAGAAGCAAGAGCATGCATCCGCAAATCAGTATCCGTTTCCCCATGGGCAAGAAATGAAGGGCCACTACCCTTTGTCAACGCTGAAAAAAGAGAGAGATTTTCTGAGGTTCTCGAGCGAATTCATCGCATCCGAAATCTGTCTCCTGATCTGTTCGGCGCTCGGATTCTCCTCCTCCAAGCTTTTTGCCAGGCTTTCTGAAAGACCGGCCATCCCGCTCTGGGCGGCCTCCGCATGCCGTCCGATATCCGCCAACCGGTCCGAGAGGGTCTCGATCATGGTGTTCATACGTCCCGCGAGCTCCTTGCCCTCGTCCTTTTTTCTGAGGCGTATGCGGAAGGAGAGATTCCCCTTCGTGATCTCTTCGGCCGATTTCTCGAAGCGGTAAAGGGGTCCGGCAATCCGGTGCGACAAGAAAAGGGAGACGACGCTCACGCCGACGCCGAGCAGGAGGATATACACCCCGTATGCCCGAATGGTCTGAAGGAAAAGGGCCTTCGGGGTCCGGTCGAGCCTCAGATAGGAGTCTTCATAGGTCACGGTGATCGTGTGGGCAGAGAAGATGCTCAGCAGGGAGGTAAAGACGAAGGCGCTGACGAGTATCGCGAGAAAGAACTTGAGGATGAATTTGCCCTGAAAGTCCCTGCGGACAAAATAATTTCTTCTTCTCCACGCTCTCTGCTGCATCACAAGCCCTCCTCTTTCGCCAGCGACTCATCAACCGTTATCCGGGAATGCCTTTTCAGGCCCTCGAGCCACCTCTCCATAGCGTCCCGCTTCTTCCTTTCCTCCAGGGTCTTCCTGATTTCGTCCCGGACCGCGTCGAGGGGCGGAACAGGCTCCGACCGATTCCCCTTGAGCATGAATACGAGGAAACCCCTTGCCCTCCGGATGGGCTTCCCATATATGTCGCCGGCCCTCAGGCTCGTAACCGCATCCCTCATATCGGACGGAATCTCTTCCCAATGGAGTACGGTTTTCTCAGCTTTTGCGGAGGGGAACTTACGCACCGCCTCCTCCGCCTGCTGCACGGATGGAAAGGATACGACCCTCAGGTCGAACACCTTGCCGAGGTTCCCGTAGTACTCCTCGATTTCGTCGTCGCCGACCGACACGGTTATCCCGGACATCTCCCTCTGCGCGAGGTTCTTGAGAAGGGTCTGTTCGTAGTAATTCTGGATCGAGCGCCTGAAGGGTTCCTCGAGATCGAGTCCGCGCCTCTTGGCCTCCTGGATGAGGACCTCTTTCGTGATGAGGTCGTCAAGGAATTGTTTCTTGTCCACGGGGCCGGGAGCTGCCGAAGACCTTTCCGCATAGGCCTTCCTGAATTCGTCCATGGTAACGACGTGATCGTTTACCCGCACTGCTTCTCTTCCCCGCGACGGCTGGACCTTAAGGAACGTCACGCCCGCCAGGCCGGCGGAAATGAGAATAATCCCGATTACGGTATAGATGTACCTCATGAACGTTCCCTCCCCGGAGGACGGACGGACGTTCCCTCCGCTTCTTCCCGATCTGGAACTCCGGAGTGGATTATGGACGGATACGCATCACGCACATATGTATTAAATGACATTCTTCATCCCATGTCAAGTTTTTCCTCTCCCGTGGTTCCCTTGCTTTTTCACCGCCGCAGGGGTATTGACAAAAAAGTATTTTTTCGCTATCGTAAAAGCAGTACTGGACGCTTCTCTAGTTTGACCCCCCTGGATAGGTAAGGACCTTCCGGGTAAGAATACCGCCAGACATATGAAATCCAAAGAGGTACGCATGATGGAAAACATCTCAATTTCAGACTTGAAAGAAAAGACGATCGACGATCTCACCAAGGTTGCGAAGGAACTGAACGTGGAGGGGGCGGCGGGACTACGCAAGCAGGACCTCATTTTTGCGATACTCCAGGCCCAGATAGAAAAGACCGGGAATGTCTTCGGCGCGGGGGTTCTCGAAATCCTTCCTGACGGGTTCGGTTTCCTGCGTTCTCCCGATTACAGCTATCTTCCGAGCCCCGACGATATCTACGTATCGCCATCCCAGATACGGAGGTTCAACCTGAGGACGGGCGACCTCGTCTCCGGACAGATAAGACCTCCCAAGGAAGGCGAACGCTACTTTGCCCTCCTGAAGGTGGAGGCGATCAACCATGAATCTCCCGAGGACAACGTCAGCAGGTCCCTGTTCGACAACCTCACTCCCTATTATCCTACGGAACGTATTAAGCTCGAATATAACCAGCATGACTATTCCACGAGGGTGATGGACCTGATCACCCCCATCGGCAAAGGACAGAGGGGGATGATCGTGGCGGCTCCCCGCACGGGAAAGACGATGCTCCTTCAGTCGATCGCAAAGGCGACAAAAAAGAATCACAAGGAGATTCATCTGATCATCCTCCTCATCGACGAGCGGCCCGAGGAGGTGACCGACTGGAAGCGCCAGGTCTCGACCGCCGAGATCATAAGCTCGACCTTTGACGAGCCTCCCCAGAGACACTGCCAGGTGGCGGAAATGGTGATCGAGCGGGCGAAGAGGCTGGTGGAGTGCAAACGGGACGTGGTCATCCTGCTCGACAGCATCACGAGACTCGCGCGGGCGTACAACGCGATCATTCCCGCGAGCGGCAAGGTCCTCTCGGGAGGTCTTGACGCAAATGCCCTCCAGAAACCGAAACGCTTCTTCGGGACCGCACGGAACATAGAAGACGGCGGAAGCCTCACGATCATCGCCACCGCCCTCGTCGATACTGGCAGCAGGATGGACGACGTGATATTCGAAGAATTCAAGGGTACCGGCAACATGGAACTCCACCTCGACAGGAAACTGGTCGACAAGAGGATATTCCCGACCATCGACATCAACGCCTCGGGCACGAGGAAGGAGGAACTCCTCGTCGACAAGGACACACTGAACAAGATGTGGATATTGAGGAAGGTCTTTAATCCGCTCAGCACCGTGGAGAGCATGGAGTTCCTCCTCGGTAAGCTTATGGGCGTGAAGACGAACAAGGACTTTCTCGAAATGATGAACAAGTAACCTGCCTGCTGACGCCTGCGGAAGCGAAAGGCTTACTTCTTCTCCGCCATATCCTCCAGAACCCTGAGTTTCCTTCTCTCGCCGAGGGCGATAAGGATGTCGCCCGGCCTGATCACGGTCTTGAATGTGGGGTTGAACTTCATGTCGCCTTGCGCGCGCTTTATCGCAACGATAATGACACCCAGTTCCCTGCCGAAACCGCACTGGTCGAGGGTTGTCCCTTCGATGCTCGCCCCCTCGCGCACAGAGATCTCTTCCATCTGAAGGTCGATGTTCCCCGACCTCGTCGCAAACTCGATGAAGTCGACGACCGAGGGCTTCAGTACCGTATGGGCTATCCTCAACCCGCCGATGTGATACGGCGACACGACCCTGTCGGCGCCGGCCCTCAGGAGTTTCTGCTCGGAGCCTTCCTCTCCCGCCCGCGCGACGATGTTGAGTTCAGGGTTGAGCACTCTGGCGCTCAGAACCACATAGAGGTTTTCCGCGTCCGTCGGGAGGACGGATATGAGTCCCTTCGCCCTCTCGATGCCTGCCTCTTTCAGGACCTCATCCTTCGTCGCATCTCCCGTGATGAAGAGCATATCGCCGTCGAACGTCCCTCCGTCCATCGCCTCTTTTTCGATCACGACGAATCTGGCGCCCTTGTCCCTCAGTTCCTTGCAGATCACCCGTCCCATTCTCCCATACCCGCACACGACGTATTGGTTCTTCAATTCCCTGATCTTCTTTTCCACTTTTCTCCTCCCGAAGAACTCCCGCATCTCCCCTTCGATAACGATCCTCGCCGCATTGTTCAGCGTGTAGAGGATCGTGCCGACGCCGAATACAATGAGCACGAGAGTGAATATCCTGCCTCCGTTCGACAGGTCGTGCACTTCCCTGAATCCCACGGTCGTGATCGTCGTGATCGTCATGTAGAGGGCGTCGAGGAATGACCATTTTTCGAAAACGGCATACCCGCCGGTTCCGGTCAGGATTACTACCAGCAGCAGTATCACGGAAAAGATGAACTGCCGTCTCACCCGCGTCATTCCCGCCCCTGCTCCTCCCACGGACCGTCATGAAATAGTGTATCGAGCATCGCCCTGAACCGCTTCAGATGGGTTCCCTCCCAGTATACACCGCCGCACACCTCACATCTGAGAAAGCCGCTTCCATGCAGGAAAACATATTCCGGCACCGCATCCCGTACGGAATCCTTCCTGTCGACACTGCGCAGTATACCATTGCACCGCACGCACCTGCCATGCATCGGCGCACGGCCGAAGGCCCTTATCACTTCCTTCACCTGTTCCCGGGGCTCATCGGACCGTACAAAAAAGAGATTCCTCAGGTTCTTTCTCGTCAGGAAGTGGGTATCGCGTGTAAGGAGGCAGCGTTCCTCCCGGAGCGCGATTCTCAGGAGGTCGCGATCCTCGATGTCCCGGAAGTAGAGGGTGTCGAAACCGAGGAGTCTCAGCCATCGCGCAAGACGGCCGAGCATCGCGTCTGCAATGAAGCGGGTTTCGTGAGACCTTTCGCAATTCATCGCTAAAGAGCAATAGGTCAGGCGTGATGCCTGACCTATTGCTCCGTACTCCCGGCTGCGAGCTCTCAGCCCGTTATTCTTCCGTGGCAGGCTCCGACGCAAACAGGGGCTGCAATTCCCGTTTCACAAAGGTATTGCGGTATTTCTGCATGCCCGTCCCTGCGGGGACGATCCTGCCCATGATCACGTTCTCCTTCAGCCCCCTCAGTTCATCGACCTGAGCATTCAGAGCGGCCTCTGTGAGGACCCGTGTCGTCTCCTGGAACGACGCCGCTGAAACCCAGCTTTCGGTGGTGAGAGACGCCTTCGTGATTCCGAGGAGGAGGGGCCTTCCCTGTGCGGGCACTTCGCCTTCCCCCTTCACCCTTTCGTTCTCTTCCTGGAACACCGCCCTGTCGACCTGTTCGCCGATCAGGAACGTCGTATCCCCGGGGTCTTCGATCCGCACCTTTCTCATCATCTGCCGCACGATCGTTTCGATATGCTTGTCGTTGATCGAAACACCCTGGAGCCTGTACACCTTCTGCACCTCGTCCACGAGATAGCTCTGGAGTTCATTCGGCCCGAGGATATCGAGAATGCTGTGCGGGTTCACCGCACCGTCCATCAACGGTTCACCGGCCTTGACCCAGTCGCCCTCATGGACGCTCACATGCTTGCCTTTCGGGATATGGTACTCCCTCTGTTCCTCGCCGCCCTTGACGACGACGACCCGCATGCCCTTGTGTGCGCCCCGGAACTCGACCACACCGTCGATCTCAGTTACGATCGCCTGCTCCTTCGGACGGCGCGCCTCAAAGAGTTCGGCCACTCTCGGAAGACCGCCGGTGATGTCCTTGGTCTTCGTCGTTTCCCTCGGTATCTTCGCAAGGATGTCGCCGGGAGAGACGATATCTCCCTTTTCGACAAGGACATGGGCGCCCGCCGGCAGCAGGTACCGGGCGGGATTATGGGAACTCGGAATCTTCAGCGTCCTGCCGTGTTCGTCCTTGATCGAGATTCGCGGCCTCATCGACGCGGGGTAATCGATAATCACTTTATGGGAAAGGCCGGTAATCTCGTCCACTTCCTCCTTTACCGACACGCCCTCTACGATGTCGCCTAGGGCGATCTTCCCCCCAACCTCGGTGAGGATCGGCGTCGAATAGGGATCCCACTCGACGAGTCTCTGCCCCGCCTCCACCTTCTGCCCTTCTTCCACCTTCAGCTTCGCGCCGTAGACGAGGTTGTATTTCTCCCTCTCCCTGCCGTGGCTGTCGACGGTCGCGATAAGGGCGTTCCGGTTGATCACCACGAGCGCGCCTTCCCTGTTTCTCACCGCGTTGATGTTTATGAATTTCGCCTTCCCGGGGTTTTTCGCGTCAAGGATCGCCTGTTCTATCACCTTTGTCGCCGCGCCGCCGATATGGAAAGTCCTCATGGTCAGCTGGGTGCCGGGCTCGCCGATCGACTGGGCCGCAATGATGCCTACCGCCTCGCCTATCTCGATGTTTTCACCCCTCGCCAGGTCCCTTCCGTAACACTTGCCGCAGACGCCGAACTTCGTCTGGCAGGTAAGCACAGACCGTATCCTCACTCTGTCTATGCCTGCGTCCGTTATCTTCGCGGCGATCTCCGCGGTAATCTCCTCGTTCCGCTTCACAATCACTTCCTTGTCCGGATCGAGGAGGTCGTCGACGGAGAACCTGCCGATAATCCTCTCTTCGATCGGCTGAATGATCTCACCGCCCTCGACAAGGGAAACAACGGTTATCCCTTCCGCGGTCCCGCAGTCCTCCTCGGTGATGATCACATCCTGCGCAACATCCACGAGCCTTCTCGTGAGATAGCCGGAATTTGCCGTCTTGAGCGCGGTGTCCGCGAGACCTTTTCTCGCACCGTGGGTCGAGATGAAGTACTGCAGGGGCGTGAGCCCTTCCCTGAAGTTCGCGGTGATGGGAGTCTCGATGATCTCGCCTGAAGGCTTTGCCATCAGTCCCCGCATGCCCGCGAGCTGGCGTATCTGAGCCGTACTTCCCCTCGCCCCCGAGTCGGCCATCATGAAGATGTTATTGAAGGACCTTCTCTCCTTCAGTTCTTCTTCGGAAAGCTTCTTTCCGTCCTCCGCTCCCAGTTCCTTCATCATCTCGTCGGCGATCCTCTCGGTCACGTTCGCCCAGATATCGATCACCTTGTTGTACCGCTCGCCGTGAGTGATGAGACCGTCGGCATATTGCTTCTGTATCTCCATGACTTCCTGCTCCGCCGCCCTGATCAGCTCGGGTTTCTTGGTCGGAATGTGCATGTCGGCCATGCAGATGGATATGCCGGACCTCGTCGCCATATCGAAGCCGAGTTTCTCGAGATTGTCGAGGAAGACTACGGTAGCGCGTTTCCCTGCTCTTTTGTATGTATACTCGATGATCTTGGTCAGTTCCTTCTTCGTAATCTCCTTGTTGATGAAGTCGAAGGATATCTTTTCAGGGAGTATCTCGCTGAAAAGGACCCTTCCGCAGGTGGTCTCGACAACCTTGCCGTCTATCCTCACCTCGATCCACTTGTGAATATCGAGCTTGCCGGAGTCATAGGCAATCCTCACTTCTTCCGGGTCCGAGAATATCCTGTACTTCCCCTTTATCGCGGCCTTTTTCCTGAGACCGCCGAGGGCTTCCTCACAGGTCGTCTCTACCACATGCCCGCCGATCCTCACCACGACCGGGTCCTGCTTCTCGACCTTGCCGGCATCGGCAGCTTCTTTCACCTCTTCGGGACCGGCGTATATCCTGCCCCTGCCCTTGGTGA
>JAMCWJ010000111.1 GCA_023475105.1 Nitrospirota bacterium | reverse complement strand
TGTTACGGTGAGTAAGGCACAGGAAGCCAGGCTGCAAAGGCGAACCACACCGGTCTGGTTGTCGGTAACATTTACGCTGTCCACATATCCCCTGAGAACGTTCCCTTTGCTCTTCACGACCTCGGGGTCGGCGCCCTTCGGCGGGCCGCATTCAGCGGTAACGGCGAAATCTCCTCCCAGTAAGACCTTTTTAAGGCGGCTTTCGGTTATCACGTTCTCTGGTCCTCCCTGCGGATTTTCCTCGGTCCCTTCCCCTGTTGCTTCGACCAATCAGCCGGGGGATGGACCTTTCGCAAAAGGTCAAGTCGACCCATATCTTCGAGCCTGGAGACGATAAGCTGCCATGCGCAGGGCACATCGGGATCAACCTCGCAGCGGTCGGTCCTGGAGCCGCCGCAGGGGCCGTTGAACAGTCCTTTTGCGCAACGCGTGACAGGGCATACGGCAGCAAAAAAACCGAGCTTGCAGTCACCGCAGCCACGGCAGTTCTCCACCCAGAGGCCCGCCTCCTTTGTCTCTCCGAGGAACGTTGTATTGAGGGCAGGGACGATAAGGACCTTCGGAAAGACCTCTGCAACGGCCTGTACGCCAGCACCGCATGCCAGAGAGAGGACAATGTCGTACCCGTCGATCACGTCTGTCAACTGGTCAATAAACTCATAGACGCACTGGCGGTCCAAGGTCATCTCTCTCACTTCTATCTCTTTTCCCGAGGCCTTTGCGTCCATGCGGAGTGCGGAAGAGAGAAGTCCGACCTCTTTTTCACCTCCCGAGGCACACTCAGCCACGCAGGACCCGCAGCCCACTACCAGTATCTTTGCGTAGGGCGCCAGCATTTCTTTAATTTCCGATATAGGTTTTCTTACCGCAGTAATCATGCTTTTACTCCTTTATCATCTATCATCAGCCGCTTTGGCCTTCAAACCTGTTTGTTTCCCTTCATCGGAGAATGTCCGATTGAGGCTTCCCGGGCAAGGAGCTCACGCGCCAGTTCATCTATTGTTACGGAGGTATCTGCAGAGGCGACAATCGACTCAAGCCGTTCCCGTTCAAGGCCTATCTCTTCGATTAAACTCTGGGTATAGGCGATGCGCTTTTGGGCGCGCGTATTCCCTTCACGATAACGGCAGGCCCCTTCGGGGCAGGTGACCAGATATACTTTATCGGCTCCCGATTCAAGGGCACGCATGAGATGAAGAGAATCGACACGGCCGCCGCACGGCATGGGGAAAAACCGGACCTGATCACCCAGTTCTCCTTCGACGGCACGCCTGTTGACGTCCTGATTCGGGTCCAATTGCTGACAAAAAAAGATCGTGATGCTGAGTCCGGCGCTTTTCTGGTCCAACAAAGGGTCTTTCTTATCCTTTCGCGATCAGTAAAAACAACGTCTATACCTTAGCTGGCCGGCATAGACGCTCTCGACGGTAACCGTTTGCCGTCTCAATATAACTCCCTATAATAAGAATTAAGGACGGAATTTGTCAACTCGAACCCAGGGCCTCCCGCCTCCTCAAATAAGTTGACAAAGGGTTTCTCTGTCGGCTAAAGTTATGACGCAAGGCAACCGTTTACCATGGTGACAATATCATCCGGGATAAAGAGCCTCGATGCCCTCATCGAATCCCTGCATATAGGCGATAACGTGGTATGGGAGGTCGATGCGGGGACTTCCTACGAAGTATTCATCCGCAATTTCGTCAGGCAGTCCTTCGAAAACGAACAGAAGGTGATCTACGTTAGCTTCAACCGGTCTCCCCAGAGCGTCCTGAACGAGCTGACCGGGTTTCTCAGTCCGGAGCACTTCACTCTCATCGATTGTTTCACTTCGGGCAAAGGGAAGAACGATAACACCTTCCTCAGGTTTTACGAAAACCCGAAGGAGATCATGGCGGTAAGAATCGATAATCCGAAGAGTATCGAGGAATTTTCCCAGAAACTCAATGCAATTGAAGACAGCCTCCCCCCCGGCGCACGGTATGTCTTCGACAGCCTTACGGGAATGCAGGACCTTTGGGCGGATGAGAACGATACCTACCGCTTCTTCACCTACATGTGCCCGAGGCTGTTCGACCTCGACACCGTGGCGTACTGGATCCTCGAAAAGGACGCGCACAGCCAAAAATTCAAGGCGAACCTGAGGCACATCACACAGGTCGTTCTTGACCTCTACAAGAGGCGGGACAGTCTTTACCTCAAGGCCCTGAAACTCGCGGGAAGGCAGGACAGGGAGGCCTTCAAGCCGCACCTTTACGGCATCGAAAACGGTGCGGTGGCCATTACTAGCGCAAAACGGGAGCCTCCCATCGACCTGGGAAGCAAGCTGAAAGAGCTGAGGGCAAGATCGGGCATGAGCCAGAAGGACCTCGCGGAGAAGGTCGACCTCACTCCCAGTTTCCTCTCGCAACTTGAAAATAACCAGATAAGCCCCTCGCTCAGCTCCTTCATGCAGATATGCAACGTCCTCGGCGTGAATCCCGGCGAACTTCTCGGAAGCAGGAAGCTGGATGCGCGTTCATGGGTCATGAGGAAGGAGACGGTTTTTTCGAGCCCTGCCGCTTTTGAAGACGGAGTAAGGGTCTATTCCATACTCTCCGGCGAACGGCTCTCTGCAAGGATAGTCGTCTTCCCGGCGGGAACAACATTGAAGCAGCATTTCCACTATCTGAAATCCTCTGAGTTTATCTACGTCGTGAGCGGCAACCTCTCGGTCACGTTCGAAGGCGCCGAGCACAGTCTCAAGCCGGGAGACAGCATCTATCTCAGGGAATCTTTTCCCTCTCAGTGGAGAAATGAAGGAGGTGATGAGACACAGGTCCTTGCGGTATGGTGAAGCGATGTTCACAAAGTGGGATGTCCGGACATGCAAGAAATACCATCGGTATTTTTTTGCCCATTTGGGTAAGGGATACTTAATTTACCGCCCAAAGGAATAAGTGCAATTTAACAGGAGGTATACGATGTTTAGCGGTCAGCCAAATGCAAGCTCTGCAACAGGAACGAGGAACAGGGTCCAGGATGTGGCCCCGTATTCAGGTTTATGCTCTGTCTGCCTTGACGGGTGCCCGGGGTCGTGCGAAATCGGAAAATCTTCCTACCGCGGAAGAGAGGTCATCTATCCGATGCCCTTCGGAAAGGTGACGGCGGGAGCGACAAAAAAATATCCTGTGGATTACTCTCACATCAACATCCAGGGCACGTGCGTCGGGGCCGTGGGCGCGGAGGCCGACCCAGATAAGGCCATATTCCCTGCGGTCTCGACGGAAACTGAAATCGGCCACAAGAACAAGGTCAAGCTCAGTCTGCCTGTCTTCACAGGTGCACTGGGTTCGACGGACATTGCAAAGGACAACTGGGAGGGGCTCGCGATCGGCGCTGCGATTTCCGGGATCATGGTCGTGATCGGCGAAAACGTAGTCGGGATGGACCCCGGGGCCGAGATCAAAAACGGCAAGGTGGTGCATTCTCCGGAACTCGAAAGAAGAGTAAAATGCTTCAAGGACTGGTACGACAAGAAGGGTGCGATCATCCTGCAGCAGAACGTGGAAGACACGAGGCTGAATTCAGCCGAGTACGCAGTCGGGAAACTCGGCGTCGAATGTATTGAGCTGAAGTGGGGGCAGGGGGCAAAGAATATCGGTGGCGAGGTGAAACTGAAAACTCTCGGAAGAGCGCTCGAATTGAAGAAGAGGGGTTACATCGTGCTGCCCGACCCTGAAAACCCCGGAGTGCAAAAGGCTTACAAGGAAGAGGAGTTCAAGGAATTCGAGAGGCATTCGAGACTCGGCATGGTCGAAAGTGAGGGTTTTGCGAAGGCCGTAAAGCATTACCGGAGCGCGGGTGCGAAATTCGTTTCCCTCAAGACAGGCGCTTATCGTATCTCGGACCTGGCAAGGGCGATGAGGTTTTCTTCCGATGCGGAGATCGACCTGCTCACGATTGACGGCGCCGGAGGGGGAACGGGGATGAGCCCGTGGAGGATGATGAACGAGTGGGGCATCCCGACGATCTATCTCCAGTCCCTTGCGTACAAATTCGCCTCCCGGCTGAAGGCAAAGGGCAGATATGTTCCGAGTCTCGCGATCGCCGGGGGCTTCTCGCTCGAGGATCACATCTTCAAGGCCCTCGCGATGGGAGCCCCTTTCTTCAAGGCGGTATGCATGGGAAGGGCTCTTATGATTCCTGCCTTTGTCGGGAAGAATATCGGCAAATGGATACAGGAGGATAAGGTGCCTGTCGAAATCAAGAAGCACGGCGACGTCGTCGAGAGGATATTCATCACAGCGGAAGCCCTCAAGGCAAAATTCGGCAAGGACTTCGCAAAACTTCCTCTCGGTGCTATCGCGATGTACACCTTCTGCGACAGGCTGAAGCTCGGACTCCAGCAGCTGATGGCAGGCGCGAGGAAGTTCTCCCTCAAATATCTCGACAGAAATGACCTCGTATCGCTGACGAAGGAATCGGCGGAGGTGACTGGGATACCGTACGTGATGGAATCGGATATGGAGGAGGCGGAAAGGATTCTCGCAGGATAACGGCACCATGGCGCGTCATTGCGGGGAGAGTGAGGTGAAGCAATCTCAAGAGTAGGCGGGATCTTCGCTTCGCCCGCAATGACGGCCCGGAAAAGGAACACAGAATGAATAAAACCATGCTCGCCATTCTCAAGATACTCGAAAGGCATACGGATATCGTCGGTTCCCGGGAGATCGCAAAGCAGTTGAAGGCCTATGGGGTCGACCTTACGGAGAGGACGGTGCGCTACCATCTGCGGATCCTTGATGAACGGGGGTATACTGAGGTTTTTGGAAAGGAGGGGAGAATGATCACCGACAGGGGCAGGAAAGAGATACGGGAGGCCCTTGTTTCCGAGAAGGTGGGCTTTGTGATAAGCAGGATAGAGGCGCTCTCCTATCTGACTACGCTCGACCTCGACACCATGGAGGGCGATGTGATCCTGAACATCTCTATTCATCTAAAGTACCTATT
>JAMCWJ010000098.1 GCA_023475105.1 Nitrospirota bacterium | reverse complement strand
GTCTGTCTCACCTCGGCCCTGCCGAGGATCTTTTCCTTGAGCGTCGGCTCCAGGAGCCCTTCCAGCGCCTTTCTGATATTCTCTATCGCCTCGTAAATGATATTGTAGTGCCGTATATCGACGCCTTCTTTTTCCGCCAGCTGATGGGCCTTCGCTTCAGGCCTCACATTGAAGCCGATGATAATGGCGTTCGATGCCGCGGCCAGCATCACATCGGACTCATTGATGCCGCCCACCGACGCATGGATCACTTTCACCTTCACCTCGGGATGGGTAACCTGCTCAAAGGCATCCTTCAGAGCTTCGACAGAGCCCTGCACATCTCCTTTGATGATGATGCCGAGTTCCCGTATCTCGCCTTCCTTGATCTTTGCGTACACATCGTCCAGGGTCAGTTTCCTCGACCTCGCCATGTCGGCAAGCCGCTGCTTCTGCTGCCGCGCCATCGCTATCTGCCTGGCCTTCTTCTCGTCATCGAGGATACTGAACACGTCCCCCGCTGTCGGAACGTCCGAAAAACCGATCACCTCCACGGGAGTGGAGGGTCCAGCCTCGAAAATCCGTTTCCCCGTATCATCGACGAGCGCTCTCACCTTTCCGAAGTTCGTCCCGGAGAGGAACACGTCGCCGACCTTGAGGGTCCCGTTCTGGACAAGGACCGTCGCCACAGGACCGCGTCCCCTGTCGAGCCTCGCCTCGATAATCGTCCCTTTCGCCATCCTGAACGGGTTCGCCTTGAGTTCCATCACATCGGCCTGGAGCAGGATCATCTCCAGGACGTTTTCTATGCCGATCCGCTTCTTGGCCGAAACCTCAACAAATATGTTCTGTCCGCCCCAGTCTTCAGGCATGATCCCGTATCCTGCGAGTTCGTTCCTCACCTTCGTCGGGTTCGCGTCCGGCTTATCTATCTTGTTGATCGCCACAATAATCGCCACGTTCGCGGCTTTTGCATGGTCTA
The DNA here is from genome assembly GCA_023475105.1 of Nitrospirota bacterium. GTDB lineage: Bacteria > Nitrospirota > Thermodesulfovibrionia > Thermodesulfovibrionales > UBA9159 > JAMCWJ01. The sequence goes on along the minus strand of JAMCWJ010000098.1, from coordinate 22,013 downwards.
TGGCTTCCACGGTCTGGGGCATCACCCCGTCATCCGCCGCCACCACCAGCACGACAACATCCGTCACCTTGGCGCCTCTCGCCCTGAGCGAGGTGAACGCCTCGTGTCCCGGAGTGTCGAGAAATACTATCTCCTTGCCCTTGAGTGTCACCTTGTAGGCGCCGATATGCTGCGTGATCCCCCCCGCCTCCGTCTCGGTCACCTTTGTCTCCCGTATCGCATCGAGAAGCGATGTCTTGCCGTGGTCGACATGTCCCATGATAGTTACCACGGGAGGCCTGGGGAGAAGGGCTGAGGTGTCTTCAGCGGCCTCCTCGGGCAGCGCTTCCTCCTCCACCGCCGCGACTTCGAGCTTCACCCCGAAACCCTCTGCGACAAGAAGCGCGGCATCCAGGTCCACGGGCTGGTTGATCGTAGGCATATATCCAAGCTCCATGAATTTCTTGATCACATCGCCGATTTTCACGCTGATCAGTTCCGCAAACTCCTTTACGGTCATCCCCTCATGAATCTTTAGGGTCTTCTTGCGCGGGGCGGTTATCTGGGGCTGCTGGGGGACTCTTTCCGCTACCCTCGGACCTCCCCTGTCCCTGCCCCCCTTCTTGAACGCTTTGACTTCGTGCCATTTCTTCGGCTCGATCTTTCTTACCGCCTGAAAGGCCCTCTGCATCGCAGGCTTCGCCTTGAACTTTTCCACCTTTTCGGTCTCGATATCCTTCTTGAACCTGTCCGGGACCTTCAGCTCCTCTTCTTCCGCGGGCGCCGGCGCCGCCGGTTCTTCGGTTACCGCCTCTTCTACCCCCGCAGGAATCTGTTCTGTCGGCGTTTCCTGCGCAACCTGCTCTTGTGCCGGTTTCTTCCCTTTCTTCGCTTCCGGCAACGCCCCGGCCTCTTTCCGGGACTCCATCTTTTCCTCTGGTTTCTGCCTGCCCTTGAAAATGTCTTCGACTCTTCCGGCCACCTCGGGCTCGATGCTCGAGGCGTGCGTCTTCACAGCAACGCCGAGTTTCGCGAGTTCGGCGATCACCTCTTTGTTGGAGACGCCTATCTTCTTCGCAAGTTCGTAAATTCTCACCTTTGACATGTATCAGAAACCTCCGTTGCAGAGCGATGCAAAGAGTCGTCCCGTCTCACACAGTGCTCCCACACCTTACTCTCCGCTCTTGTAACCGTTAACATAAAATGGTATCATAAATACGCACTTTTATGCAATGAATCCCCCACTGGGAAGTGATTGCATCTGCTGAACAGGTAAACTACATCGTCGAACGGAGGAAAAGGAATGGCTACATGCTTTGTCTGCGGAAAAGGGCGGGTGACGGGAACCAACGTGAGTCATGCAAACAACAAATCGAAGCGCGAAGTCCTGCCGAACCTGCAAAGGACACGCATTGTGATCGGCAAGGGAACGAGGCGTGAATACGTCTGCACGAGATGTCTGCGTTCCGGGCTTGTGAAGAAAGCGGTGTGAAGAGGCTCGCTCCCCTCATTTCCCCCCTTCTCAGGGGGCTGGGTATCGAAGAGGCGGTCAGACTGGAGGCGATGAAAAAGGAGTGGAGGGAGCTGTTTCCCGAACCGCTGTCCCTCCACATGTTTCCCTCTGTCTTGAAAGACGGCGAATTGCTTATCAATGTCGACTCTCCTGTGTGGCTCCAGCAGCTCACGCTCCTGAAGTCCGAGATAAGCAAAAAACTGATCGGGCTGGGCGTGAAGGACGTGAGATTCAAGAGAGGAAGGACGTGCCCGGAAAAGCGACCACCTTCGGAAGCCCGGCATTCCAGGAGAATTTCCCTCGACGCGGATGCCGTGCGGCTGATAGAAGAGACGGTCTCGGAGATTAAGGACGCTCCCACGAGAGAGAGCGCGAGAAGGGCGATGGAAAGGTCCTTCGCAGGAAAGGTTCGATAGCCTTACGGGATCACCCTTATCGTATCCACCCCTTCAAACGTCGTCGTTCCTACCGTTCCTGTCACCTCTACCCGGACATTATCCCCGTTGGGCAGGATGTTGATGACTGCGCTTCTGTTGAACTTCACCATAAGGTCGGGTATCCCGTCTTTGTCGCAATCCCCTATGGCGTACGGCCAGGGCTCGGCAGAAACTGCACCGTTGAGACTGATCGAGGCTATGTCTATGTCAGCCACGTTATACCCCGACGGGAGCTCTATATAGACTGCCACCCACTTGCCGTTGCTTTTCTTGTTCAGAGTGTTCGGGTCAAAGTCTATCGTGGCCGTTATGCTGGTTACGGGCAAATGTATCGAGAATGAGGCGGTATCCATCCATGCCCCGTAGCGGTCCCCGTCGTAGGCCCTAGCCCTCCAGGTATAGGCAGTGTCATCAGAGAGGGCCTCTGTCAGCGTTACAGAGGTGACCCCTGATGCGTCCTGAGGCACGGCCGTTATCGTCTTGACAGGCAGCCCGCCCGAGTAGATCTCAAAATCATAGGTGAGACTGTCGCTGTCAGGGTCCAGGGCGTTATATACAGCAAGGGCCGGATTGAGAGTATCAATACTCGTTCCGTTTGCAGGAGCATTAAGAATCGGCGCGCCAGGGGCGTCGTTTGCGGTATTCACCATGAATGAGGCTAATGGCATCCAGCCGCTATGAAGTTCTCCGTCAAAGGCCCTAACCCTCCAGTAATAGATATTGTTTTCTGTGAAGGTTATCGGAACTGTCCATGAGGTTACGTCAGGGGTTTCCTGAACGGCTGTTGTGCTTGTCACGAGGCTTGTCATTGCAGCATCTGCATAAACCTCAAATTCGTATGTAAGGACGTCCCGGTCTATGTCCGAGGAGTCGTGCACTGTAAGTACCGGGTTAGGCATATTCACCGCGCCTCCGTCAGAGGGATTAGCAAGAAGCGGTACTGTGGGAGCATCGTTCTGGGTATTAGCGAGGAAGCCGGATACAGTCGACCATGGGCTTTCTGCGAGGCCGTCGCTTGCCTTGACGCGGACATAATAGAAGGTATTGTCAGTGAGGCCGCTCACGCTCCATAAGGTTGTTTCTTGGCCTCCGGGGATGCTGCCTGATCGCATAACGCCGGCAGAATCGAAGGTAGGAACCGTGTCAAGCTCAAAGAAATAGGTAAGCTGCGCCGAATCAGGGTCTGTACTGTTTGTCACTATGATATCGGCCGTGAGGGTCGTTATCTCCGAGTTGTCCGGTGGGGAGATGACAACAGGCGCTTCCGGGGCTTCGTTCGCCGTATTGATAAAGAACTTTGCGGTAGCCATCCACGGACCGGTAATAAGCCAGTCAGCAGCCTGCGCACGCCAGTAATAGTAGGTATTTTCATTGAGGCTAAAAGGCACCTCCCAAGAGGTTGTACCCTGGCCCTCAAATACTCCTATCTGAGAAGAAACGATCTGCGTGAAGCCGCTGTCAAGAGAAAGATCAAAGTTATACGTCAGGTTTGTGCTGTCCGGGTCAGTCGCGTTGTTTACGACGAGGACAGGGGTCAACGTACTGACCTCGGAGTTCTGAGCGGGACTAGAGAGCGTTGGCGCCGTAGGTGGTTCGTTCACAAGGTTAATCCTGAAGGAGGCTGGAACCATCCAATCACCATAGAGCCAGCCATCAAATGCCCTTGCCCTCCAATAGTAGGTGCTGTTTTCCTGAAGTTCCGTTGGTACCTGCCAAGCGGTCATGCTGTTGCCCTCGGGAATTGCAGTCAACAAGGCGATAAGGGTAGTCAGGCTGCCGTCCGAGTAAAGCTCGAATTCGTAGGTCAGCTTGTCGTCATTGGGGTCCGAGGCATTGTTCACCGTAAGTATGGGGGTGAGCGTTTCTACATCGGAGCCGTTGCCCGGTGCATTAAGTGACGGGGCGGACGGAGCTCCTTCGACTCTGAAGTAGGTCCCTGCAAGGGTCTCGGTCGTTCCCTCGACTGTCGCCTGCAGGATGACTAAGTAGTCCTTGGCAGTATATGCCGTAGTCTGAAGGATCTGCGAGTTGCTGTATGTCTGACCCATCATAAGGGATGTATTGTCATTTAACGTATCGTAGACGTTCTGGGTCACAACATGGACGCTAAGGACTGACAGGTCAATGGAGGGAAGGTCTACGTTGCCGACGTTGGTGACGCTATAGGTAATGGTAACGGGATCACCTTGCAGAAGGCTCTGCTTGTCCACAGAGATGGTCCCTTTAAGCAGCACCGAAGGTTTGATGTCGCTGCTTATAGTAAGAGTGGTCGAACCTGTCGAAAGGACATTGCCTGACCCGTCTGTAACTGTAAGAGTCACTAGATATGTACCTGGGGGATTCGTCCCAGTGTTCCAGTAGGTCTTGAGTTCAACGATCTGGCCGGGGACAAGGGTCTGGATGTTCTGCGTTTCATTGTATAGGAGGTTCGCCTGTTGATCACTGATGGATATTTTCGCTATAAGGTTTTCGAGTATGGCGTTGGCGCTCATGCCGGTTACAGTCGAAGTAATCGTCGCCGTATCGTTTGCTTTGTAAGAAACCTTGTCGGTAACTACTTTTGAATCGAGTCTTATATCAGAAAGTATCTCAAAAGGAGCGTAATCCTCGGCAACAACTCCCTGGCCTTCAGAGAGGGTAACGTAGACCTTGTAAGGCCCGGGAGGAGTGCTTCCAGTGTTCCAGAGGAAGTTGAAAGTCTGGGAAGGTACGGCCTCTGGTGTACCCAATACAGGATGCACTTCCGGCAAGGCCGGAGAAGAACTTATACCGAGGGGGTAATTTGCAGTAGTTGCAATAATAATCTTCTGACCGAATGTTCCGTCTCCTTTTCCAGGATAGAATTCGATAGCCTTATTGCTATATGTTGCTGCTATCAAGTCAAGGTGCCCGTCGTTGTTGAAATCCCCAGAATCGAAAGCTGCGTAACTGTTCGTGTCGGGAGTTGGCAATAAAGCGGGAGGCCCAAAAGTTCCGTCGCCCTTGCCTTTGAGGAAATAGGTATCTCCAGTACTTCCATTGTTCGCAATAACGTCGGCCTTTCCATCTCCATCAAAATCTCCCGCTACAAGTCCGTAAGGCTCGCTGCCTATATCAGTAACTTGAAGAGGTGCAAGAAATGTTCCATCACCGTTTCCCTTATAGAGATAGATCACCCCAGCATTGTTTGCCACAATGAGGTCAATGTTGCCATCTCCGTTCATGTCGCCAGCTGTCTTACCTCTGAAGTAATTGGTTCCTGTTGGCGAAGGTATAGTCGACTGAAGGAATGTTCCGTCGCCATTGCCTCTGAAGAGATAAAGGAGATTGGCTGTATTTGAGCTCACTACGAAATCTTTGTTCCCATCATTGTTTAAGTCCGCAGCAACCATGTCCATTATGTAACTTGAAACAGTGGTTGCGCCTATTTTCACTTTTGGAAGGAAGGTGTCGGTGCCGTCTGCCCTGTTCTGATAGTAATAGATTTCTCCGTTAGACCAGGAGCCTGTTACTATATCCAATGAGCCGTCATTGTTAAAGTCATCCAGAACGATACCCCTTGTATAATCTGACGCAGCAGAAACGTCATCAACGAATTTGGCCGTTCCAAAGGTCCCGTCACCTCTGCTTTCGATTACATAGACATTTCCCATATCATCGGCGAATCCAATGAGCCTGCCCGTAACAGGTAGTTCCGACCTAGCGGACAGCTCTTTGTTTCCATTGGCCGTTATGTCGAAATAGATGTAGAAGTACCTGGTCGCGCCGCTCGCTGTAAGGCCATCCATGAGCCAGACCACCTTTGCTGCAGACCCACTTAAAACCGGCTTTGCCTGTTTCTCTCCGAGGAAGTTGCTTTGACTGTCGAATTCAAGGACTCGTATGGAATTCTGATCAATAGTCTTATCTTGCATGCCTAAGGCTTGCAGTATAGCCGAAAAATCAATACTCGCCCCAGCGAGCGTGTCGGTCATGTTCCACGAAGCAGTCACGGGCGCCGGTATCCTGAATGCCCAGCCAGGCATTCCCACAGGTTTCAGGTCCTGAACAGAAAATGACGCAACATGAGATACTAGGTCACTTAAAGAATCTTCGATGTAAACTTCTCCAGTCCCGGACCACGGGGCAGAGTCGTGATTCTGCACCTCCACGCGTATCCCGACCTCTGAATTGACAGGATACTGTGACTTATCCGTGGTCGCTTTGAGGTACAGATCTTTCTCCACTACCGTGATGCTTTTGCAGGCCAGGTTGTTAGTTTCATTTCCTTCGAGAATGTTGTTGTTGGGGTCTATCCAGAAGCATATGTCGTAGGTGCCTGCCGAACGGTCAACCGTCCATTGAGTTTCAAAGGCTGCACTGCCAAACGACACCACGTTTGAGACATTCCTTGATCCTATTTGAGAACCTCCATTCTGCGGAGAGCCAAGATAACTGACAACCAGGACATTGCTTGCATCCGAGCCGTTATTATGAATATTTGCCGTCACCGTTATCGTCTCGCCCTTGTGCGGGAGAACGTTTGAGAAGGTGACATCTGAAGACGCAATGGCCAAGTCCGGGCTGAGCGGGGGAGGAGGAGGGTAGGACACGGTCCGGTTTACCGAAATTGTATTGTTCAGCTCGTTTTGTTCTATAATCGCGTCCTGCGGATCGACAACAAGCCTTATTGAATGGTTGCCCTCCGTAGCCTGCCAGTTCGCCTGAATTTCAGAAACGGCGTGAAAATTCACATTAACGCTGGCAGAACTGATCTTGACGTCATCGACATATATCTCCGCCAAGACATTCTCCTGATAAGTGTCTCCAACATTCGAGATCATGGCAGTGATGAGAATATTGTCCCCGGGATAGATATCCTTGGGCAGTATCTCTATGTTCGTAGCTTCCAGATCGGTGACCGCCGCATAATATGTGGGCATAAAATCAGCCCCCGCTCTGTCTCCCCAACTCTCTATGGCCGAAACCACTTTCGAACTTTCGATGCGATAGACTGTGTTAATTGTTTCGAGCCTTATATATTCGCCCTCGTTCAGGACGCCATCCCATATAACAGCTTTCGTCTTCCAGTCTGTCACCTTTACTGCATTCTCATCCTGATAGGAAAATATATGAAGTAATCCAAGCTTGTCTACACCCGTCTCAAGGGCAGGCGCATAGAATAGTCTTCCTACGCCGCTTCCTGTCGCGTCGTAAGGAACAGCCAGATGATAATAGCCGGTTGTGTAAGACGTGAACGGAAATACCCCTGCGGTTATCTTCTTGTCAGATTCTACCGTATAGTAACCCTCTATGTGTTGGCTGTGAACATCTCCTTCGTTAAGGACGCCTTCCCAAAGCAGTTCGCCCGAATCGGTATTTCTAACTGAAACAGTCGTATTGTTCTCATATGCGATGACGTTCAGGTCTTCAGGCCAAGTGCCAACCAGCCCGGCATAGGTATAGAAAAGTTTTCCGAAGAAGGTGCCGTTTTCCGAGGGGAGAAAGGGCCGATACGGGCTTGCTGCTGACGACTCTCAAGAATTTGCCTCCCACCTTATCCTTGTCGGCGTTTTCATAATGCTGCCCTTTATTAAGGGTACCGCTCCAGACTAGGGTATTGGTTTCGGAATTGATTACCTGCACTTGCGTTTCGTCTTCATAGGCAAACACTATGAATTTGCAGCCGATTCCCCAAAAATCTATCATATAGGTGTAGAAGTTCTTGCTTAATCCCAAATTCCTTTCATCCAGGGCATAGTATCCCATCACAAGGTCTGAGATCGGGTCTCCGGAAATAACGGTAAAGGGTTGAGTACTGTAGACTTTATAAATTCCGTTTCCCGGCAAAAGAATCTGGTATTGCCCTTCATTGACAGTGCCGTTCCATAGCAAGCTCTGGTCGTCCCTGAAGACGGTGATTTGGGCGTTATTTCTATAGCTAAACAGCACTATGTCGTTCAGCGTGAAAGTGTATGTGGTATATAACGTCTTTAGGTTGTCGAAAGCGACCAAAAGAGCGTAGCTTTCATTATTCGCTTCATCGCTTTCAGGTACGGAATTGTCCGGATCGATGACCACAAAGATGTATGTCGTGAAATTTACGGGAGTCACCGACATTTGAACAATCTCAGCCTGGCCGGCCTCCAGTCCATTTAAGGACTTGGTCCCTATCAATTCCCCTCCGGACCTTGGGTTGCCGGCGTAGAAACTGACCTTGAATTGACTTACAGCGTCCTTTGTCCCTTTGTTCTTGATCAGTGCAGCTATTTCCACAGGAGAATTCTTCTGTGCGGGAAAGGGTGAAAATACCATGGAGTCCAATACAAGATCGGCCCCGCTCGGTATGGCAGTAACAGAGGCCGATCTGGCGCTTTCGTTGCCGTTGATATCTAACGCGGTTATCTGATATGTGTATGTTGTGAGATTCATCACATTCAGGTCCGTATATGAGTTTTCGGTTATCAGGGTACCGCCATTAAGGGGGGTCGCCTCGCCGTTTCTGTAAAGGTTGTATCCGGCGAGGTCCGATTCAATGTTCGATGTCCATCTGAGTTTCACTACTCCGTCATCGACATCGGCGGTAAGACCGTTTGGAACACCAGGAGGAGTGGTGTCACCAATGACCGCGGCTACTGCAAAGGACAGTTCACTCTCATTACCGCTAGTGTCAATAGCGCTCACTGCATAATGATAGGTGTCATTCTCATAAATGGTCTCAGAAAAGGTACTCGCAGTCTGTCGGCCCGCAACAAAGTACTTATTCATTTTGATGCCCTGACCAGTCCCTTCAGAATCGGCTATAAACTGGAATCTATAATTAGTGGCGGCCAACGGGGAAGTTACAAAAGCTCCGAGCTTTCCGGAATAGGCGCCAAGAAGCATTCCCGTGTCCTTGTTCAAGATATACAGCACATCATTTTCTTCAGTATCGAAATCAGAAAAAACGAATCGTCTCGGCTGAGCCGAGCCGCCGTTCCAGTTATAAGTGTATTCATAAAAATTCGAATAGTTCGTGATTCCAAATGAGACGACACCCGAGGTATCAAGGGTCTTTGAGGCCAGATCAGAGGTATACGCTTCGAATTCCGAGACCTTGAAATAGTTCTCTGCCGAACAGAAAGCTCCGGTTATCCTGAAATACTTTGCCTCAAAAGGCTGGGCAAATGTTATCTCTTGCAACCCCTGCCAATCCCCTGAAGTCCTGTCAACCACTGTCTGCCAGTTGCGCCCGTCGGTTGATGATTCGATTATATAACGGTAGGACCTGTCATCGTCTCCTTCATAAAGAAGCATCCTTATTTTGTCTAATCTGTAAACTATGGGGAATATGATAGTCATTACCCCCGGAGGTGTAGTATTCCACTGCGTATAGCCGACAGTGTTCTGGTTTCCGTCTATCACAGAGTCGAGAGCGCTGCCATTGGTCCCAATGATTATTGTTCCTCTGTCTTTGTGTGCGATATTAAGCCCGTCTCTATAGACCCTGTAACCGGCAAGGTCCGGCTCCGTATTCGGAAGCCAACTGAGCCCGATATTGAATCCATTCGCTGTCGCAGATAAGCCTGAGGGCGGAGCAGGCGGTGACGCGTCTCCTAGCGAAGCCTTTGCGACGTTGGACGGCAAACTCTCGGCGCCGCCTGCGTCCACCGCCGTTACAAAATAACTATGCGTTCCATTGCCAAGCCCCCTGTCTTGATAATTTGCTGCTTCAACAAGGCGGTCTTCATAGATGTCTACCTCGCGGATACCCGCAGGATAGGTTGGATTATTTGCTGTAGTCTCATGAATCCTGATCTTATCTGTAACCACACTTGCCGGAAAATCATGTATTGTTATCTCCTTGTCGTTCCCTGTTACCGAGGACTGCGTAACCCATTGAGTCCCATCCCACGTCTGCACTTCGAAGCCCTTTGCGTAATAAGAGCTGTACCAGTATATAGCAACCTTTTTGACCTTCCGCGCCGAAGCGAAATCCTCTTGCCACCATTGCGGCAAAGGCGCATTTGTTGCTGCCCACCAAAAAGAAGTTGTACTTCCGTCTATGGCTTTATCAGGGGTGTAAGACACATATGTCGAACTCGCTGATACCGTTCCCTCCCTGGAAATGTCCGTTAAGCGGTTCACCCAGAGATTGTCCCTGTAAACGTTATATCCGACTATTCCATAAGAGGATGCGTCCTGAGAGGGATCCCAGTTCAACCCGATATCTGTCGGACTTATAGGGCTTGCAGTGAGGTTCTGAGGAGTCGCTACCTGAATCCTTATCTTCAGATAAGCAGAGGCTTCATTATTTGACTCATTGGCTTCCGTAATCGCATTGTTCGGGTCTATTTTAACGTAGATAGCATGTTTCCCTTTTATACCCGTTGCGGTCCACGTCAATTGAGCTGCCTCTGATCCCATACCTGCAACGTTGGGTACGATCACACTTCCGAGCAGAATACCGCCTGTTGAAGGGCTTCCATCATAGAAATTCACAGTTACATTAGAGGCCGGCGTATTCCTCAGATTTCTAATTCGAGCCGATATCGTTACCGCATCCCCGGTAATCGGGTATAAAGGATAAAAAGATATGTCCGATTGACCAAGGGTAAGGTCTGGCCGTGTTGACGGCTTTACGGTAAGAATCTTGCTCATGATATTGTTTGTCTCGTCGATCTCATCAAGTGCATTAAGGGGATCAATAACCAGGAATATTTGATTGTCTCCTACTCTTTCTGCCGTATTTAAGAAGACATTACCGGTAGAGACATTCGAACTTGGATTTGCCGAGACTAACATGTCAGCTCCTATCTGCTGGCCTCCGGCTGAAGGGTCTCCAAGGTAGAACCTGACAAAGGCGCTGCCGGCTTGTGAGCCACCGTTTCTGATGGTGGCCCTTACCTGAACCATATCCCCTTCCTCCGGTGACAAAGGACTGAAGAGGATATCCTGGGCTATGAAGTCCGGCCTGCCCGTCACAGTAAAGTAACTCGATGCGATGTTGTTGTTTTCGGCAGTCTCTTCGACAACGTTTGACGGGTCAACAACTGCGTACACTTTGTGTTGACCTGCTTTCCCGAGAGTATTATAAGGAACCCAGCCTGTCTGCCCTGCGCCACCAGCCGGGATAGTTGGAATTATCTGGTCTGAGCCGATTTGTACTCCATTGGCTGCGGGGTCGCCATCATAGAACTTCACGGCAACATTGCCGGCGGCGCTCACTCCAACGTTGTAAACAACGGCTGCGATCTGAATGGTTTCTCCTTCTTTTGGATTGATATTCGAAAGGAAAATAGCGGTATTGATCGCGACCAGATCTATTCTCTCCCTTACCTCTACCGACGTTCCCATGGAATTATTCGTCTCATTGCCTTCAGAAATTGAATTGTCAGGATCAAGTGTCGCCACTATCTGGTGAATGCCTTTAGCGAGGTTTTGCAAAGAAAAAGTGAGAGTCTGTGTCTGAAGACTCCCGAGGTTTGCGATGACGTGGTCACCAATCGTTGCTCCATCCACAGCCAGCCTCAAGGTCACATTACTGGCTTGCAGGCCGCCCAGGTTTACAGTCTTTACCTGCACGTTAATCATCTCGTTGGGAGCAGGAAGCACCGGGGTAAAGGTTATCCCTTGGATGGCGAGATCGATCTTTTCATAGACTCTTATTTGAACAACTGCCGTATTGTCTGATTCATTCATCTCAAGTACGGTATTGGCATAATCTATACGGACATAAATGTCGTGATTGCCAGATGAGGAAGCAGTCCAGTTCATCTCAGCAATTCTGCTTCCATCTTTGACAATCCCTGATACTATCGCTTCCCCAATAAATATCCCGCCTGCATCCGGGTCTCCATCAAAGAAGCTGACGCTCGTGTTATTAGCATCGGAAAATCCTGTATTCTTTATGACAGCCTTGATTGTCACGATGTCGCCTGGTGTTGGGAATGACGGGGAATAGGTAATTTCGGAAGTCGAAAGCGTCAGGTTAGGGGTTGCCCCTGCCAGCGCCCTCAACGCCAGTGCCGTTGAATAAGGGTCATCATCCCATGAGCCATCGGGTAATTGGGTGGAGGTGAGGTAGTTCAAGGCATTCTGAATAACAGAGGCATTTGTCGATCCAACTGCGCCGCTGGCGAGCAACGCCTCGAAAGCGAGGGATGTTTCGTATACGGTCGATGGGCTTGAGCCGAAACCGCCGTCAGGGTTCTGTTTTGTGAGGAGGTAGGCTACTGCGTTATTGATCGGGGTCTGAAGGTTGTAGGTGGCTTTGAATTGGGAGAGGATATTAAGAACCGCGGCCGTCATATAGACATTGCTGTCATCACCCTGAGAAAATCCCCAGCCGCCGTCGGGGTTTTGGGTGGTGGTGAGATAATACAAGACGGAACTAATTGTATTCTGATCGGAATAATTGATCTTCTTCAGGGCAAGAAGAGACAGAACTGTATCGAGATTATTCACTTCATAATCGTCGTATCCTCCCCATGCCCCTGTGAGATCGTCAAGGTACGAAAGGAGAAGGTTTTCGTCAGTGCCGGCAACTGTAAGGGCGTGGATTCTTTCTGAAAGGTAATCCGTCGTGTCCAAGGCTTGTAACTGAAGCCATGACAAGGCGGTGTTATAACTTGGGGTACCGGTCTGATTCAAAAGCTGCAGGGTTTCTATTGTTGATACTGTGGAAGGGAGGATTTCTGTTCCTGATGCGTCATTCCCCCACGAGCCGTCAGGATTCTGGGAGGCGGAAAGATAATTAAGACCGTCGGTTATCGCAGGTGTTTGTGCAAAAGCAGATGAAATGAGTATGAACTGAAATAAGAATAGAAATAATAGCACCGCCCTCTTCATAATCTCCCCCTCGTAGCGACTTGGAACTTTCAGTAGACCAGCCGGTCCTCTTTCTCCTCACTCAAATGCCCTGCCATCTATCCCGTCCCCTTTCCCTTGCATAAAGAATGAAGATTTCACCCTCAGCGCCTCTCACATGTTTCTATCTTGACAATAAGCGGCTGCTTTAACAACAAAAGAACCCAGCGGCTACAATGAGCACTCTCAATCATCTTTCAGTAGATAATAATCTTTGTAATTTCTTAATCTTATGAATTTTATGAAAAAGACCAATGATACACCAAGACATAATATGCCAATAAGTGCAACCCAAATAGCCATGTCGTAGTTTCTTGCGCCGATTATGGTCCGCCCCACCGTGAACGGTCTAACGATGAGAAACTTTAACAATTCGTTTATGAGCAGAAAAGTGCATGAGGCAAACCAATACCTTTGCAGAAAGACAAACCCGAGGACAATAGTCCCTATAACTGATAAGACTAATATGTTGCCACCCTCCATTGCATTTCCCTGCAATAAGAAGTTAATTTGTTTCGTCAGTGCATTAAGGAAATCATATACAAACAACAGAAGCATTATCGGCCTGAATTTATCCTTGATCCATCTGTGATTTATTACCATACGCACCTCATTCTATTTACATTTCATCCCTGCGTTATAGAAATATGTGGTTGCGCCAACGACCAACATTACGTAGCCGATAAAACCACAGACCCTCGCTGCAATCTTCTTCGAAGCTATGCCGACAAGCGACCACCCTACCTTCACAAAGCTACTGATTAGGCCGTTAAAATCTTCTGCAAACTGCGCAGCCATACATTCAAAATACTTGATCAAGTAAGCACAGATTGGGCTCAGTTCTTCTTTTATAACACCAGCAGCTTCTCCAACCTCATCAAATCCTTTACCTGATGGTATCAAGTATAAGTTGATAATTAATACCTTTAGGGCGTTCAATATTCTGGCTCCTCCCAATTTTCCACTTATCATGTAAGCACCCGCGCCTGTATTCGGGTCCATCACAATATAACCACAACCTACCCCGCCGTTGAAAGTGATGTTCGTCTTTGAAACGGTAACTTCTTTCCCTGCATTGACAGCATTTTGAATATCAATTTTGATATCTGAATCGACCTGCAATTGTGGGAGAACCGTGCTTATGTTGGTTTGATCAATAGTGTAAATAGGAATGCCTTGATCATTGGCTATTTGAAGCGCTTTCACCGCCGAGACGCCTTCTACCGGATTAGAAAGAGTCGAAAGTATTTGTTCTGGTATGCTGTGTTCCAATGCCGAGCCACTCATCCCTGTACTAAACATGAATTGCAATTCTTTTTCTTTATCTCCATCTATGGCCTTCGATACACTTAGTACTCTGTCCACGTCCATAATCGGTCCCCCCTGACTGACAGTGAAGGGGATGCCAAACATCTCTTGAACTTCAAGCGAAAGTGAGAAAATGGCCTCTGAAGGAAGCCTCAAAGTGCGTACGCCCACGGCGCCAGCGATTATAGAATCCATCACATCGAGTTCGAGATGATAAGATAAAGCTACGGTGTAAAGTAAATCGCCGATTATGTCTTCTTTTGTCAAAGCCGCGTAGTTCGTTGCATCAAGCTTGGATTTCGTTGACTCAAGTTTTGCCTTCAATGCAAGAACTTGGTCATGGGATATCCTTCCAAGCCCCAGAGCGACACTCAGATATTCTCCCGCCCTCAAATCATTCGCAATAACATCCGTGGCACCGTTTGGACTTATGAAAATCATTGCAAAAGTCTCACTGCTTCCCATGCCGATCGTTGTTCCCGTAGCAACCACAACGCCATCAATTCTCAGTTCTGGTTTAAGGTTGACAAGATATGCCGGCAACAATGTCGGCAACTCGTTTGGCTGTATCGGGCTGCCGTCGGCATGCGGGTTTGGTAGGAAGGAGTTAATTGCCGCCTCATCCTGAGGAGTTGCAGGGCTGTAGCTCAAGGTTATCTTCTTGCCTGCAAGCTCGGGCAGACTCTTGGTGATGTTGATCGGCGTTCCAAGCTCGTTGTCTAAGATGTCCTTCACGACGCTGAAGTTCAACTTATGCCTCAGGCTGTCGGGAATGCTCGAATAGGTTGTCCCCCTCACAATGGTCTTGTAGGGAAGCGTCCCCAGCAGATAGGAGAATTCTTGCTTAATGATTTCCTTCTTCCCCAGAACGTCTCCCACCGTGGCATTGGGGTAGTTCTGTGAAATGTAGTTCTGTACCCTTGTCTGGTAATCCTGCATTCCCTGCTGAATAAGGGTGGAGCTCACGTTGGTCACATAGCCCTGGGCCTCGTTAATCGTGGCAGAGTTCTTTACCTGGTCTACGAAGGTCTGTGCGTCAAAGGGCACTGCTGCCTTGATGTCTATCCCTTGCGTGTAGTTATACTGCTTAAAGCTCGCATCCAGCCTTATCCATGTATCGCCAAGACCGTTCTTATGCCGCGCCCCCCTTGAAGGAAAATAGTTGATATATGCCTCGACCCACATGTGTTCCATCTGAACATATTTGACCTGACCGCCATCTATCATTCCCTTTGTGGGTATACCGGCAGAGGCAAGAAGATTGATTGCTGCCATAGAATCTGCAAACCCTCCAAGCCAATTCTTCACCTTCTCTATCGGCACTTCGATGGTTCCATAGACATATCTCGCATGAATGCCTGATGCTCTGAGAAGGGCTATCAGAAGACTTGCGGTATCAAAGTCATTACAGAGCTTTGTCTGAAGACACATATTGGCCCCTTGAATCGAGCCGTAGGTGGGGACATATTCTATATTGTTTCTTACCCAGTTGTAGATCTTTACAGGGTTATTTTGGAGTTCCTGCGCTTTTGCACTTATCTCTGGTGTGAACCGGACCTCAATGGTCTCCGCAAGGTCAGCTGATGTCGGAGGATTGGCCTGAGCGACAAGCACGCTGGATGAAGCTCCACCCCTTCCTGCCTCCCCCTGGTAAGGGGAGGAAAAAGGTGGGGTCTGCGGCTCGTTTATAAGACCCTTCAATGGTCCATTTGACGCAATCAAAATCCGTGACGCGTGACTCGTGACATGTGACAGGTTTTCGCTATCCTTTGACGCATTACGCGTTACGCGTAACGTGTCACGGTCGTTAAGAAACTGCTCAGGACTCGTCCTCGGTTCTATAAATACAGGCTCTGCCGTTCTGTGTGGCAGTTTGTTCGGATCTAGGGATACATGCGTCTTCGGCGGCTTTACCTTTTCGAGATGTGCTTTTGCTCTTTCAATGGCAGCATCAGCCTCGCCTTTGCTCTTCGCCTTGTCTATCGCATCAAGATTGTTTCTCAGTTCGTTAAAGTTGTCTTCGTAATGTCTAACAAAGTCATAGTGTCTGTTGAGGATTTCACCCGGCAGTCCCTTTTCCTTTAAGAACTTCTCAGTCTCTTTGAACTGCTTCCTTATCTCTCCATCAAGTGACTCTATTTCATTCTTCTTGCCCTTGACCTTAGTCTTCTTGGTGTCGGTATCCGTGGTGGTGTCGGAAAGGGCCTGATAAATATCTTCTATATCTTTTTCGAAGGTCTGCTCAGGTTTTTGAGTTTTTGTTTGCCCAGTCTTTAACGTAGAACCTTGCACCTTGAACTTTGAACCCGTATTTAGCGCATGGACGATCTCGAAGAGCCCCCCAAAGCTCCACAAAAAGAAAGCCAGCACTACCGTTGATACGATTTTTAGCGCTCGACTGAACTCACAATCCATCAATCATCCCCCTCAGAAAAAGAGATTTGCGTTAAGGATACACCACGTCCGAAACTTTGCAATGCGCATTTTCCATTATTGTCTTCGCGTAACTCCTCCTCTGGCCCAATAATCTGTTGCACCTTAACAATTCCCAGCAAAGAAATCTATCGGGGAAACACAGTATTTTTCGTATGGGGTCGGAAAAAGGGGAAACAGGCTATTTTTTTCATCCCTGTATGTTCTTTTTGGGCCTTTGCCCTGCCTCAATGACCTTGACAGAACAGACGATATCAAACAATCCTCCATTGGTCCAAAGGGGAAAGAGACGGGACAACGATAGATATGAATCTCAGCGAACGGTAAATAAGCGCCATAAACTCCTCCCCCTTGAATTGCTTACGGGCGATAAAAACCACGATACCCAAAGACCGGCTCTCGTGTCAATCAGAAAAAGCCTGATCTTGACTTCGAAAACCCTGACCTTAAGTCGAAAAGACCTTTATGTTACGCATCAAATGGGGCACAGTAAATACCCTTTGCCGGGTATTTACAGGGGATAGGGCAAATGACCAGGCGCCCTCTGTTCCCTCGTGAAGCTCAAAACAGAAGCGGGAATCAAGAGATCTTGATTCCCGCTTCCCGACACCGGGTATTTCTGATTTGCGCTATGCCGATTCAGCCTGTTTTTCGTACATAAGGATCGGCCGTTCTTTTTTCACCACCGTATCTTCATTGATGAGACATTCCTTTATCCCCTTCTGAGAGGGGATCTCATACATCACGTCAAGCATCACCTCTTCGATGATCGCCCTCAGCCCGCGGGCCCCCGTCTTTCTGTTGATCGCCTTCTTTGCGATCGCGCTGAGGGCGCCGTCGGTAAACCTGAGCCGCACGTTGTCGAAGGACAGAAGCTTCTGGTACTGCTTAATCACGGAGTTCTTCGGCTCGGTCAGTATCTTCACCAGGGCGCACTCGTCGAGCTCATCAAGGATCGCCGCTACCGGAAGCCTTCCGACGAACTCGGGTATCAGGCCGTACTTGATCAGGTCCTCCGGCTCCACGAGTCCGAGAACATTGCCGATCTTTTTCTCCTTTGCGCAGACGACCTCCGCGCCGAACCCGAGGGTCTTCCTGCCCGTGCGCTGCTCCACAATCCCGTCGAGTCCCACAAAGGCCCCGCCGCAGACAAAAAGGATGTTCGTCGTGTCCACCTGGATGAACTCCTGCTGGGGATGCTTCCTTCCTCCTTGGGGAGGGATGTTCGCCATCGTCCCCTCGATGATCTTCAGGAGGGCCTGCTGCACGCCTTCACCGGAGACGTCCCTCGTTATGGAAGGGTTTTCGGCCTTTCTGCTGATCTTGTCTATTTCATCGATATACACGATTCCACGCTGCGCCCTTTCGACGTCGTAATCCGACGCCTGGAGCAGCTTGAGGATGATGTTTTCGACATCTTCGCCGACATATCCTGCTTCGGTCAGGGTCGTCGCGTCGGCTATCGTGAAGGGCACATCGAGGAGCCTCGCAAGGGTCTGGGCAAGAAGCGTTTTGCCGGTCCCTGTCGGGCCGATGAGAAGGATGTTGCTCTTCTGCAGCTCCACATCCGTGGCGGAAGGACTGTAAATCCGCTTGTAATGGTTATGCACTGCCACGGAGAGTATCTTTTTCGCCCTTTCCTGGCCGATCACGAAGTCATTCAGAAACTGGTGGATCTCTTTCGGCGTCGGCAGCTTCGGCAGAGCATGCGGGGACGTCTCGGAATAAAGCTCCTCGGCGATGATTTCATTACAGAGTTCGACGCATTCATCGCATATGTAAACGGTGGGGCCCGCGATAAGCTTCCTTACCTCGTCCTGCCCCTTTCCGCAGAATGAGCACTTGAGTTTGTTCTCATCCCGTTCCTTCTTTGCCATTCCTCTCCCTCCGTATCACTTCTTCTTGATGCTGTGGATGACCTCATCCACGATTCCGTATTCCTTCGCCTCCTGGCCGGACATGAAAAAGTCCCTGTCCGTATCGGACCGTATCTTATCGAGAGGCTGGCCCGTATGGAACGCCAGCAGGTCATTGAGCGTATCCTTGACCTTCAATATCTCCCTTGCATGGATCTCGACATCCGTCGCCTGGCCCTGGAACCCGCCTATAGGCTGGTGGATCATGACCCGCGCATGGGGAAGAGCAAACCTCTTTCCGCGCGTCCCCGCCGCCAGGAGCATTGCCCCCATGCTCGCCGCCTGCCCGATACAGTATGTCGCGATATCGGACTTCACATACTGCATCGTATCGTAAATGGCGAGTCCCGAGGAGACGATGCCTCCCGGAGAGTTCACGTACAGGTGGATGTCCTTGTCGGGGTCTTCCATCTGCAGGAAGAGCAGCTGCGCGATCACCGTATTCGCGACGGTATCCTCTATAGCCGTCCCGATAAAGATGATCCTGTCCTTCAGAAGCCTCGAATATATATCATAAGCCCGTTCAGAGCGTCCTGTCTGTTCTATAACGATCGGTATCAGACTCAACGTTATTCTCCTTTCTCCACGACCGCTTGTGAGAGCAAGAGGTCGAGAACCTTATCTTCAAAGAGAGAGTTCCTCAGACCGTCCAGGGATCCGTCCCTCGAGACGTAAAACTTCATGATGTTCTCAGGGGATGCCGAAAGCCTCTGCGCGATCGAGACTATTGCGCCCTTCAGCTCGTCGTCCGTCACCGAGACGCCCTCTGCCCGTCCTATGGTCTCGATGAGCAGCGATGCCTTCACGTTCCTGACCGCATTCGGACTCACTTCCTGTCTAAGGGCCTCTGCATCGGGCTCCCCGGACGGTTCCTTTCCCCTGTTTGCGAGCACGGCAGACATCAGCGCGGCGGTTTCGTGTTCGACCAAGGATTCGGGCACCGCGAAGTCGTGCGCGTCGAGGAGCTGCTTCAGGATTTCGGACTTTTGGATCTTCGCCACTTCTCTCTTCTTTGCCTTTTCTATCTCCTCGCCGATGCGCTTTTTCATTTCCTCAAGATTCTCGAATCCGGCATCCTTTGCGAGCTCGTCGTCTATTGCCGGGAGATGCGCTTTCTTTATGTCCTTCACCGCGACCTGCATCGTCACCTGTTTCCCTGCAAGCCCCCTGACAGGAGAGTCGGCAGGAAATCCCTGCTCCACGGAAAACTCCTCGCCCTTCGCCCTGCCCTGAAGGCTCCGCGAAAAGTCCTCGGGGAACATGCTGCCGCCCACTTTGAACACAAGGTCCTTTGCCCCGGTATCCTCTCCCTGTACCGAGTAATCGAGCACGACGAGATCGTTCACCTCGACCGGGCCCTCCGACGGCTCGTACGTCGCCTTTTCCTCCTGCTGTCTCCGAAGGACGCTCTCTCTGTCCTCGTCGCTCACCGCGACCGGGATGTCCTTCACCCTGAGTCCGGCATACTTGAGGTTCTCTATCTTCGGCATCACCTCGACTGTGAGGGTCATCGAAAAAGGCTGGCGCCTCTTAAAGTCGATCTTTTCTTCCAGTTGCGGGTCGGCGACCGGGGTAAGGTCCGCCTCTTTCAGCGCCTCCACATAGCCCTGAGGGATAACGCGGTCGAGGACGTCCTGCTCGACTTCCTTGCCGAACTTCCTCTCGATCAGTTCGAGAGGCGCCTTGCCGGTTCTGAAGCCGGGGAGCGTAGTCTTGCGCCTCAGCTTCTCGAAGGACTCCCGTATTTCTTTCTCGATGGCATCCGCAGGAATCTCGATCCTGAGACGCTTTCTTGTTGCGCTTATATCTTCGACTGCCCTGAGCATTCACCCTCCGCTTTCAATTAAAATAACATAAACAGACGGAATTTTGCCAAGAACGAGCGCGCGAAAAACGCGCGCGTCGGCGAAGATTACTTGGGGCAGATGACTTTTTTCCGGGCAAAGGGAGAGATCGTCCTCAGTTCCCTTATCGTCGGCGGCAGCACCTCGATGACCCTGTCGATTTCGGCATCCGTCGTGTACCTGCTGAGAGAAAAACGGATCGACCCGTGTATCGCAGTGAAAGGCGTCCCCATGCTCCTCAGCACGTGACTCGGCTCGAGCGAACCGGAACTGCAGGCAGACCCCGAAGAGGCGCATATGCCCTGCTCGTCCAGCCTGAGCAAAATCGCCTCCCCTTCGACGTATTCGAAGCTGATGTTGGTAGTGTTCGGCAGACGGTGAACGGTATCCCCGTTCACCGTCGCATCGGGGCATTCCGCAAGCAGCGCCGTTTCGAGCCTGTCCCTGAGTCTGCTCACCTGGTCCGTCTCCCTCGCGAAGTTCTCTTGCGCCAGCTCACAGGCCTTCCCGAGGCCGATAATGGAGGCGACGTTCTCGGTCCCCGCCCTCCTGCCCCTCTCCTGATGACCGCCGATAATGTACGGATAAAACCGGGTCCGCCTCCGGACGTAGAGCGCTCCTATCCCCTTAGGGGCATGAAGCTTATGGCCGGAAAGGGAGAGCATGTCGACGGGGAGGTCCTTTACATCGATCGGGATCTTGCCGACCGCCTGGACAGCGTCGGTATGGAAAAGGATTTTTCTTTCCCGCAGGATTTCACCTATCTCCCTTACAGGGAACACCACGCCGGTTTCATTGTTCGCATACATGATCGACACGACCGCGGTGCCGTCGTCGAGGGATTTTACGAAGGCGTCCCTGTCGAGCCTCCCGGACGAATCGACGGGGAGGAAGGTGACGCGAAAGCCTTTCCGCGACAGGTGCTTGCAGAAATTCAGCACCGCCGGGTGCTCCACCCTCGTCGTAACGATATGTCTCCTCTCCGGAAAAGATTCGAGTGCGCTCATGATCGCAGTGTTGTCGCTCTCCGTGCCGCAGCTCGTGAAGATGATCTCTTCCACCTCCGCCCCGATGAGCGCCGCAACCTTCGCCCTCGCCTCTTCGATCTTCCTGAAGAGCTGTCCGCCGAACGTGTGCATGCTCGAGGGGTTTCCGTAAAGTTCCCCCAGATAGGGCAGCATCTCTTCACGCACTTCAGGCACCACGGCGGTGGTCGCATTGTTGTCCAGATAGATCGGTTTCACTGTCCCTCCACGGCGATGTCCTCGCTTACGAGTTCCCGCAGTTTCTCCTGGATGCCTTCGAGGGTGATGCCTCCCATGGGACATCCGACGCACATCGCCCTCAGCGAGACGATAACCTTGCCGCCGTCCACGTCTATGAGCTCGATGTCACCGCCGTCGGCCTGGAGCCGGGGCCTGATCTCCTTATCGATCACCGCCTGGATAAGGGCGATCTTCTGAAGATTGGTCAGTTTCCTGGCAGGTGAAGGAATCTCGCAGACCGGCTTCACGGACCATATATCCCTGAGGAGCGCCTCGATCGCAGGGACGCAGGAGCCGCATCCCCCTCCGGCCTTTGTGAAATCGGTGATCTCCTCGACCGTCGTGAGGCGGTTCTCGATTGCAACCCTCCTGATCTTATCCTCCGAGACCTCAAAACACTTGCAGAGTATCTTCTCTTCTTTCTCGGCGGGCTTCGCCTCTCCCCGGTAGTCGGCGACCGCTGCCTCGAGCGCCTCGCGGCCCATCACGAACCAGGACATTGCGGATTACCT
>JAMCWJ010000049.1 GCA_023475105.1 Nitrospirota bacterium | reverse complement strand
CTCACGCCGAACAAGACGGGATACACCTTTACGCCTGCGACCAGGAGTGTGACCGTGAGCGGAGGAGATGTGACGAATCAGGATTTCGCTGCTTCGCCATAGGGAGGCAGTCGCCGGTCGAAACGATCGCGAGGACTACGGTCCGGGCATGACGAAACTGCGAGTAAGCCGGCATGAACGAGCAAACATCACCGTTATCACAGGGTAGGCGTTCTTAAGAGCGTTCCGTAACATCCGCGCTCATTGCCTCTTTTTTCATCACCCCTGCCTAAGAAACAGGCAGTTGCCCTCATGCCTCCGGAAAAAAGTCCTAGTTTCCCTATGGTTGCTTCTGGCACGGTTGTTGAATGAAAGTGACAGGAATGTCCGTTTTAATTCTGAAAAACGTTTCATCCGAGGGGCCGGGGACGATAGAGGATTTCCTTCGTGATGAGGGGATTTCTTACCATGTCGCCGAGCTCGGAAGAGAGGCTGTTCCCGACGGGAGGGACTTCAACACCCTTGTGATGCTGGGGGGGCATATGAGCGTGAACGAAGAGGAGCGGTACCCTTACCTCGCGGAAGAGATGAAAATGGCGAGGGAATTCATCGCTGCGGGGAAAAGCGTTTTCGGCGTCTGTCTAGGCGCCCAGATAATGGCAAAAGCGCTGGGTGCGAGGGTATACGCGGGACCGGAAAAGGAGATAGGCTGGCTGGAGATCGAGCTCACTGAAGATGGTCTGAGGGATCCTTCTCTGCGGAAACTTGCCGAGCATCCGAGGGCAGGAGATTTCCGGAGGAGGTTCGCGGTATTTCAGTGGCACGGCGAGACCTTCGACATCCCCCCGGCTGCGGTGAGGCTCGTACGGTCTGCCCTCTACCCCAACCAGGCATTCCGCTACGGCGGCAATGCCTATGCATTTCAGTTTCATATAGAGGTGAAAAAGGAGATGGTGTACGAGTGGCTGAAGAACGAACCCGTCGACCGGGAATTCCTGAGGAAGCAGACCGAGAGCCTCTATGACGACTACAGGGGCAGGGCGATGAACTTCTACCGTGCGTTTTTCAGCAGGCAGACAACGGGCGGCGTACACTAAAGGAAAGAATACAGGGGCTACGGCCCCGTGTCGATGATGAAGTCAGGAGGTGAGAAATGAAAAAGATAGAAGCTATCGTGAAGCCCTTCAAACTCGATGAGGTGAAGGATGCCCTGAACGATCTCGGTATTCAGGGCATGACCGTTACCGAGGTGAAGGGTTTCGGAAGGCAGAAGGGACATACAGAACTCTATCGGGGTGCGGAATACGTGATCGACTTCATCCCGAAGATCAAGATCGAGATCGTCACGCCGGACAACCTCGCGCAAAAGGTGGTGAGCACCGTGGAGAAGGTGGCAAAGACAGGGAAGATCGGCGACGGCAAGATATTCGTGTATTCCGTAGAAGAGGTGATCAGGATAAGGACGGGCGAGCGCGGAGAGGCGGCAGTATAAACTACAGGTTACGGTTGAGGTTAAGGTCAAGCACTGAAGAAAATGTCGGCTCCTTGATCTTGGCCTTGACCTAATTAGATAAGGAGGATGCAATGACAGCAAAAGACGTAATCAAGATGGCGCAGGAAAACAAGGCGGTGATGATCAATTTCAAGTTCCTTGATTTTCCCGGGATCTGGCAGCATTTCGCAGGACCGATATCTGAATTAAAAGAGGAGGTATTTGAGGAAGGTCTTGGTTTCGACGGCTCTTCCATACGGGGATGGCAGGCGATTCATACTTCCGACATGCTGATCATTCCCGATCCGGAGACGGCGTTCATGGATCCTTTTATGGAGTATCCCACGATCAGCCTGATCTGCAATATCGTCGACCCCATCACGAAGGAGTACTATTCGAGGGACCCGAGATACATTGCGCAGAAGGCAGAGAACTATCTCAAGTCCACCAAGATCGGAGATACGGCGTATTTCGGGCCTGAGGCGGAGTTCTTCATCTTCGACAGCATTCAGTTTGACCAGAACTCGCACAGCGGATACTATTTCCTCGATTCCGTCGAGGGCATCTGGAATTCCGGCCGCGACGAGAATCCGAATCTCGGCTACAAGCCGAGGCACAAGGAAGGGTACTTTCCTGTGCCGCCCACCGACAGTCTTGTGAACCTCCGCACCGAGATGGTCATGGAGATGCTGAAGTGCGGCATCTACGTAGAGAAGGAGCATCATGAAGTTGCGACCGCAGGCCAGGCCGAAATCGATATGCGCTTTGAATCACTGGTCAAGATGGCGGACAATCTCATGCTTTTCAAGTACATAATCAAGAATGTCGCAAAGAGGCATAACAAGACGGTCACCTTCATGCCGAAACCTTTGTTCGGAGATAATGGTTCAGGGATGCACGTTCACCAGAGCATATGGAAAAACGGAAAGCCGGTCTTTGCGGGCAACGGGTACGCAGGCCTAAGCGAACCCGCACTCTATTACATTGGTGGCATCCTCAAGCATGCGCCTGCCCTTGCGGCCCTGACGAATCCGACCACAAATTCCTACAAGAGGTTGACGCCGGGCTTCGAAGCCCCTGTGAACCTTGCGTACTCCGCCAGAAACCGCTCCGCGTGCATAAGGATACCGACCTATTCTCCGAGCCCCAAGGCAAAAAGGGCGGAAGTCAGGTTCCCCGACCCTTCCTGCAACGGATATCTGGCCTTCGCTGCAATGCTCATGGCCGGCCTCGACGGCATCGAAAACAAGATCCATCCGGGTGAGCCTCTCGACAAGGACATTTACGAGCTTGGCCCGGAAGAACTGGCGTCCGTGCCGACAATGCCGGCAAGCCTCGATGAGGCCCTCAACAACCTGGAGGCCGACAATGAATTCCTGAGGAAAGGCGATGTCTTTACCGACGATGCCCTGGAGACGTGGATCAGTTACAAGAGGTCGAAGGAAGTGGATGCACTGAGGCTCAGGCCCCACCCGTACGAATTCTTTCTCTATTACGACATTTAAGGCCGAAGAGACAAATCGCGTAAAAAGGGCGAGGCAGCTGGGGCTGCCTCGCCCTTTTCCGTATGCCCAAGGGAGAGTGAAAGGCTATCTGCCGATTATCCCGCCGCAGCACGCACAGGCCGCCTGTTCTTCATCAGACCAGAGTTCGGCTTCTTTCCCGCATCCGGGGCAAACGACGTATTCAGGAACCGGGACGTATTTCTCGGCACATGCGGGTTTTCCCTTATACTTCAGCTCTGTACTCACGTGCCTTCCTCCATCCTTCCTGCGAGAGCCGCTCCATTCTCGCTTTTGCCCATTCCTTGATCTCCGAGAGATATCTCCTGGGGTTTATTTTTGCGAGCCTCAGGACCTCGGATCTCTCGGCCGCACTGTCGATGTGGTCCGTGGGGTAGATGCCCCTCCAGGTACAGTACCCTTCGTCAAAAATGAAATCAGGCGTGATCTTCTCCGGACCTGCCGGTATTCTGACTGCCTGGAATCTCGCAATCTCCATGTCATACTCTATGATCCATCCGTTGTCGGCGACCATGGTCGGGGGGTCGAGCCTGATGTCGCGGGAGCAGACGGGACAGTATACCCTGCGTATTACTTCCTCCGACAGTATTTCGTTCCTGAAATTGAAACCTGCGACGCCGTTTCCGCAGACGCAGGTCGTCTCATGCGCCATGCACATAGGGTGTCCTCCCTCCTTTACAGCATTGGTGAAAATCTTGTTTGTTTTGCTCAGCCATACGTTTTCCTTTCCTTATCTCATGCCGGTGGTGCGCCTCCTCCTTATTTCAGAGCGTCGTAAACCTTTCCGACCATCCCGGCGGATGGCTTCAGGGTCTTTTCTCCCGGCTTCCACTTTGCGGGACAGGCCTCTTCACTGTATTCTGCCAGGTATCCGTTCGCCTGTATCTTCCTCAGGAGCTCATCGGAGTTTCTCCCGACATTGTAAAAATTCACTTCAGAGTTGAGGAGCCTGCCTTCCGGGCTGATGAGAAAGGTGCCCCTCAACGCAAGACCCGTGTTCCCGTCATACACGCCGAAAAGTTTCGAAAGCTTGCCGGTAGGGTCTGCCCCCATGGGGTACTTCACTTTTTCGAGGAGTCTTTCGTCTTTCTGCCAGGCAAGATGGACGAACTTCGTGTCGGTACTTACCGTGATCACCTCGGCATTCGCAGCCCTGATATTCTCGTACTGATCTGCCAGATCAGCAAACTCGGTAGCTCAGACAAACGTGAAGTCGGCGGGATAGAAGAAAAGGACGGTCCATTTTCCCTGTTTCCTCAACCCCTCGAGGGTTATCTCGCCGAAGTCGCCCCTCGTCGGCTCGTAGGTTTCGATTTTGAAGTCAGGGACGGTCTGTCCGACCTGTAATGTGCAGCATTGTTCGGTCATAGTACACCTCTCAAAAAAATAATAAGCCGAGTCAAAGACTCTCCGTCAAAACGTCGGAACATTCATACCGCGCGTGTTTTTTCGGACGTGATTTCCGAAAAGCGTCAAGTCTTCCGCATCGTGCCTTTTGCTCCGCAGCCGGGACACGTCTGCGGTCTGCACCTACCTTCCCTTGCGGCGCCGCAAGCATTGCACGTAAATACCGCCATACCTTTCACCTCCTTCTCTATGACAGCGTCCGTTCGGGGACCTTCATGCAAGCGGACAACGCCGTATTCCTCTCATCTGCGAAGTCCGAGTCATTTTTTGCATGCCGGGCATATACCGTAGAACTCGATGTGGTTGCCCGTGAGTTCAAACCCTTTCCTGACGGAATTCGGAAGGGCGAGGTCAAAACGGGAGTGGACGTCTTCGATCCTTCCGCACTTTGTGCAGAGGAGATGGTGATGGGGTTCTGTGTTGGGATCGAACCTCTTTTTGTCGGGATCGATCGTCAGTTCCCGCACGCTCTCTCTCTGCGTCAACACCGCGAGGGTATTATAGACCGTGGCAAAAGACATTGTAGGAAACCTTTTCACGACTTCCCTGTAAATCTCCTCGGCAGAAGGATGGCTGCGATTGCCCTCGAGAAAATCAAGAATCGCGATCCTCTGCGGAGTCAATTTAATTCCTATCTTTTTATATTTTTCCATACGTTTAATATTAAAGCAATTATT
>JAMCWJ010000053.1 GCA_023475105.1 Nitrospirota bacterium | reverse complement strand
GATTGCAGTAACGGCCTGTTCGGCAAAGAGGTTCTGTTTACATCCTGCTATACGGAGATGATGCTGAAGATACTGCCCCACTTCTTCACTGGTGAGTGCTTCCATGTGGCTTCTGGCCACCACTCGAGAAAGGCCAAGGTGTCAGCCCTTGACACTTGACACATAACCGTTTCTCAAACAAAGAGCCCCGTCGAAACTCGACGGGGCTCTTTTATCTTGGCTTCAAACTCCGGTTTCAAACAGCCAACCTACCAGGTCGTCTCGCCTTTGAGGAATTTGTGAATATCGGCTGCGGCGCGCTTCCCTGCGCCCATGGCGCTGATTACCGTCGCGGCGCCTGTCACGACATCTCCGCCCGCCCATACGCGCGGCTTTTTTGTCCTTCCCGTCTCCGTGTCTGCAACCGCGGTGCCGTGCTTGGTCCTTTCGAGACCCTCGGCCTCGACAAAAACCAGCGGGTTCGGGCTGGTGCCGAGCGCCATGACCACCGTGTCCACTTCCATCTCGAATTCTGAGCCCTCGATAGGAATGGGACTCCTGCGGCCTGATTTATCCGGTTCGCCCAGTTTCATGCGGATGCAACGCATTCCCCTTACCGCGCCTTTTTCGCCGCCGAGAATTTCGAGAGGATTTGTGAGGAAGTCGAAAATCACCCCCTCTTCCTCGGCGTGGTGGACTTCTTCAGCCCTGGCAGGGACCTCTTCTCTCGAACGGCGGTATACCATATGGACCTCGCCGGAGTTTGTTCCCGTCTTCGCGGCCTCGAGCGCCTGGAGCCGGAGATTGCAGCGGACCGAGTCCATCGCGACGTTCCCTGCGCCTATCACCGCAACTTTCTTCCCGACTTTCACCGGTGTGTCATAGCGGGGGAAGAGATACCCTTTCATGAGATTGACACGGGTCAAAAACTCATTCGCCGACATCACGCCGTTGAGGTTTATGCCGGGAATTCGCATGAAAGAGGGCAACCCGGCGCCCGTACCGAGGAAGACGGCATCGTACTCCTCGAGGAGGTCATCGAGGGTGAACGTGCGGCCTATCACATGATCGACCTTGATATCGATCCCGAGGCACTCGACAGCGTAATTAATCTCCCCGTGCACCACACTCTTGGGCAAACGGAACTCCGGAATGCCGTAGACCAAAACGCCGCCCGGACCATGGAGAGACTCAAAAAGCGTCACTGTGTGGCCCCCCCTGCCGAGGTCCACCGCACAGGTGAGGCCCGCAGGGCCGGAGCCGACGACAGCAACCTTCTTGCCGGTGGCGGGCGCCTTGGCAAGAGGGCATGTGCGGCCGGCAAGCTCAAAATCACCCACAAACCGTTCCAGCCTTCCTATCGCGACCGGTTCGCCCTTCTTTCCCAATATGCAATTGCCCTCACACTGTGTTTCCTGCGGACAGACCCTTCCGCAAATGGCGGGAAGGTTGTTCTTCACCTTCATCCATTCGACTGCCTTCACCATGTCCCCTTCCCTGAGGGCCTTGATGAACTGCGGTATCAGGACCCCGACAGGACAGCCCTGAACACATTTCGGGTCCTTGCACTGCAGGCAGCGCTCCGCCTCCTCTCTTGCTGTCGCTTCAGAGTATCCGAGGGCGACTTCATCATAGTTCCCTCTCCTCTCGCGCGGGTCCTGGTTCGGCATCTCGTGCCGCTTTATCTTCAAACGTTCTTTCTGTGTCAGCTCAGCCATTACTTACCTCCCTCCCCGGATACGCCTTCGAGTCTGCAGGTGTGGCG
This sequence comes from Nitrospirota bacterium, assembly GCA_023475105.1. GTDB lineage: Bacteria > Nitrospirota > Thermodesulfovibrionia > Thermodesulfovibrionales > UBA9159 > JAMCWJ01. The sequence continues at coordinate 21,976 of JAMCWJ010000053.1, read as the reverse complement.
CCACTGTTCCACCGCCAGCTGTTCTTCTTTCCGGTAAAACTGGAGACGCGACAAAAGGCTTTCCCAGTTCACTTTGTGCGCATCGAATTCAGGACCGTCGACACATACGAACCGGGCGCCGTCATCGAGCAAAACCCTGCAGCCTCCGCACATGCCGGTGCCGTCGATCATGATCGTGTTCAAACTGACCGTCGTTGGTACCTGATAAGGCCGGGTGGCGAGAGAAACAAATTTCATCATGATCGCCGGGCCGATGGCCCATACACGCGCGACATTTTTGTCCTTGTCCGCGAGCACTTCCTTCAGGGGTTCGGTGACAAGCGTCTTACGGCCGTGGGAGCCGTCATCCGTGCAGACGATCAGCTCATCGGAGACCGCCCGCATCTTCTCTTCCCAGAACAGCAGGTCCTTGCTGCGCGCGCCGATGATCGATATGACGCGGTTGCCTGCCTCTTTCAGCGAACGCGCTATCGGGTAGATGGGCGCGACCCCGACGCCGCCGCCGACGCAAACCACGCTTCCGTACTTCTTGATCTCGGTCGGGTGGCCGAGTGGACCCGCAAAGGAGGAGAGTTCGCCTCCCGGCTCTATCCTGCCGAGTTGCATTGTCGACTTCCCCACTTCCTGGAATATGATTGTGATCGATCCCGCATCTCTGTCGAAATCGGCAATCGTGAGAGGGATTCTCTCCCCCCGGTCATCGATTCGTACAATGACGAACTGACCTGCTTTCGCTTTTTTCGCGACATGGGGAGCATGCACGTCCATGAGCTTTATGACGCCGCTCAGGACTTGTTTCTTCAGAATCTTGTACACACGCGTACCTCCTCGTGAAACGTAGTGTTATCAGGCACGGATCGACAGGAAAACTGCAACGCCCGGCTCGTCGCCACGGACTGCGGCACTCATTTATAGGGAGGGCCCTCTCCGATAATCTTAGCCTGATTTACCTTGCATAAATTATGTTTATAATAACATAGAACCGGCAAGGTAGTCTATGTGAAACGGCCTTCAAACGGCGGCATTGACTTAAATCAGTGGGGGGGTTAAACTTTAAGCTTATGGAAAAATACGCTAGGGAAATCGTCGAAAAAGCAGTGCGAAAGCTCGGGATCACGGACATCGCCGCCGAATTCGAGGTGCCGAGAGAGGAGAAGTTCGGCGACCTCGCAACGCCCGTTGCACTGGCTCTGTCTAAGGTATTCAGGAAGGCGCCGCGAAAAATTGCCGAAGAGATCGTGAGCTCGATCGAAGAAAGAGATGTTTTTGACCGGATAGAGATCGCGGGCCCGGGGTTCATCAATTTCACCTTCTCTATGGGGTTTCTCTCTTCCCAACTGGCGCGCCTTGTCAGGGAGAAGGAAACGTTCATCAGGAAGGATGTGGGCGCCGGACAGAGAGTGCAGGTGGAGTTCGTGAGCGCCAATCCTACGGGTCCGCTCCATCTGGGACACGGGAGGGGCGCTGCGGTCGGGGCCGCCCTTTCGAACCTTCTCGAAGCCGGAGGATATTCGGTCGAGCGGGAGTACTACGTCAACGATGCGGGAAGGCAGGTGAAACTTCTTGGGCACTCCGTCTTTGCAAAATACCAGCAGCTTCTGGGAGTCGAATACCCGTTTCCCGAAGAAGGGTACCGGGGCGGCTACGTCGAGGATATTGCGAAGAGGGTGATCGAGAAGTTCGGAAGCAGATACTCGGAGACGAGTTTTCAGCAAGCGGCAGATTTCTTCACCGATTTTTCATACAAGGAAATGCTCGGGGAAATCGCAAAAGATTTAAAGGCCTTCGGCATCGGCTTTGATACCTGGCAGAGCGAGCGGGAGCTTTACGAAAGCAATGAAGTCGAGAAAGCGATAGACGACCTTAGGCACCGGAGGTATCTCTATGAAAAGGACGGCGCATTGTGGTTCAGGGCGACCAGTCTTGGAGACGACAAAGACAGGGTGATCATCAAGAGCGACGGCGAATACACGTATTTCGCGTCGGATATCGCCTATCACAGAAAGAAGATCGAGAAAGGGTTCGGCGAGATTATCGATATCTGGGGCGCCGACCACCACGGATACATTTCACGGCTCAAAGCCGTGATCCATGCCCTCGGCTATCCCCCGGAACGCCTCAGGGTTTTGCTTGTCCAGATGGTGACCTTGCTTAGGGGAGGGAAGCCTGTGCAGATGTCAAAGAGAGCGGGGGAGTTTGTGACGCTGAGAGAGGTGATGGACGAGGTCGGCAGCGACACCGCAAAATTTATTTTTCTCACGAGGAGGCCTGATAGTCATCTCGAATTCGACCTCGAAGTCGCGAAGGAACAATCCGCCGAAAACCCCGTGTTTTATGTGCAGTATGCAAACGCGCGGATCCACAGCATCTTTGCGCATGCAAGGGAGAAGGGTATGGAGACAGCGGACCTCTCCGACGCCGATTTCAGTCTGCTTGAGGCCCCTGAAGAACAGAGGATCGTAAAGAAGCTCCTCGGTTATCCGATGACCTTCGAAGGTGCTGTGATATCCCACGAACCTCACAGGATCACATTCTATCTCCAGGAACTCACAGGGCTTTTTCATCCCTACTATAACCGGTATCGGGTCGTTACCGAGGATGCCGGACTGAGCAGGGCACGGCTTGCGCTTTGCGAGGCGATCCGGATCGTGCTGAACGACGGCCTCGGAATCCTGGGGCTGAGTGCGCCGGAGAGGATGTAGGAACGACATGACGGACAGGAGAGTACTGACTATAAGCGCTATTCGATAAAAAGGTACTGATAAATCAAAGAGATATTACTACAACTTAAAGTTCTAGTTTAGTTAACACGCCGTGGAGCTTCTTGTATGGGAACTTGTAGAACTGGATGAATGTCGGAGTGATCCTCTTCAATAATGAGAAGGCCTTCCATACAAGGCTGCCTGCGCTGATGTCTTCAAGTCCGTAAAAGACGGTCCGTTCCTCTACCCCTGCCTCCCTGAGGATCTCCTCAACATCTATCACCTCCATGTAGCCCATCTGAATCTCGAAGGCCCCGAGGCCTTTTGCAATATCCTCCTTGAAAAAACCTGTGACCCCATAGGGATCATCCCTTTTTATGATCGATATGAAGATATTTTCCTCGTAGATGATGCCATGGTAAAACATTGTCTGGACGATATACGGCGGGACCTCCGCCACGTCTTTGATGAGGAAAAGGGCTGTACCCTTTATAAGGGGACTGGCTTTATAGACCATAGAGAATTTGCGGACGAAATCCTCTATCGGCATGAAATGCATCCTCCTGTAAAGCTTCTTTTGCCCCTGCGTATAGAGGAGTATCATGCAGAAAGGGACTGCCGCGAGTATCAAAGACCAATAGCCTCCGTAATGGATCTTATTGAGGTTGGCGGCCAGAAAGCAGATGTCGGTGGCCGTCACAAACAGGGAGAGGGCCATAAGCAGGGGCTTTTTGTTCAGATGGAATATCCAGGCCATCATAATGCCGGTGAGCGTCATTGTGCCGGTGACGGCGAGGCCGTAGGCGGCTGCAAGACGACTCGATTCGGCGAACTCGACCATGATGAACAGGACAGAGAAGAGCAGGAACCAGTTCACCGATCCGATATATATCTGCGACTTTCTTTCGACAGAGGTGTAATCGACCTTGAAAATCGGCATGATCCTTGTGGTGATACCCTGATATACGATCGAGAACATGCCGCTTATCATCGCCTGCGACGCAATGACTGTCGCCGCTATGCTGAGCAGGAGAAAGGGGACATACACGCCCCTTGCATAGGAGAAGACGAGCTCAAAGAGAATGTTCTTTGCCTGGGGATGAGTCATCAAAAAGGCCGCCTGTCCGAGATAATTCAGGACGAGGGCGGCAAATACGCCGATCCAGGCCCTTCGTATCGGCGGAGAACCGAGATGACCCATATCCGCATAGAGGGCCTCACCCCCGGTGGCGCAGAGTATGACTTCGCCGAGAACCAGGTAGCCTTTCCAGCCGTTTTCGGCAAGAAATTTCACCCCATAGTACGGGTTGATCGCCATAAGCACCTTCGGCGCGTCCCCCAGAGCGATTATCCCGAAAAACGCGAGAGACGCGAACCAGGAAACCATAATCGGCCCGAAGGTAAAGGCAACCTTCTCCGTCCCTTTGCGCTGGAATGAAAACAGCACTATGGCGATCAGGGCCGAGACCAGGACGATTTGCGTCTTGGAGATATGTTCGAGCCCGGGAATCAGGGCCGATCCCTCGACGGCACTGAGGATACTGATTGCAGGAGTGATCACGCCGTCGCCCATGAGGAGCGAGACCGCAAGGAAAGACAGGAACGTGACGAACGTCCTCCCCTTCTTTGTCCTGAGCAGCGAAACGAGTATTTCCCTCAACACGATCGTTCCCCCTTCACCCCTTCTGCTGAGACTCATGGCAAGGAAATCATACTGGAGGAAAACGAGGACGACCAAGGTCCAGATGAGCAGGGATGTGACGCCTATGATGGTGTCATAGGCAGGCTTGAGGAGAAGAAAGATGACGGTGACCGTATAGATCGGGCTTGTGCCTATGTCTCCAAAGACGAGGCCGAGGGATTTGACAATCCCCTTTACGGATTCCGTGCTGCGCATGTTCTCCTCCTTCCAGGGCATAGAAGGAGAAACAAAAAACTGCCGGCAATGCAGCGGTTATTCTCTCGTCCATTGCCCTTCCAAATGCCTACGGGGTTAGCTGTCGGGCTCGGGCTTGGAAGTGCCCTATCCGGTCTCCCGGGATGCGCCCCAAGATCGGGTCCCCCGTATCCATCATCATATCAGATGAATTTCGGCTGCCTTACTGTATGTTATTCACCGATCGGGAAAATGTCAATGGCTTTTCCCCGCTTTGTTTTCGAGGCTTTTTCGGACCCTCCGGCAGCGTATTGAAAGCACCACGGCGTCGCATCGAGAGCCTTGATGTCCCTCATTATCCGGCAATGACGGTCTGCCATTCCAGCAACAATGCGACGGTGCATGTCAAAGTTTAACAGATATATCACAAGACTTGGAGAAATAGCAAGACGGGCAATGCGGATGTCGGAGGCTGCTACCTCAGCGTTATTGCATCTGCACGGAATTAATGATAGGATGACCTAAGGGCACCCGATGGGGATGCTACTTTTTATCAGGGGGTACGCATGGATCGAAAATTGCACGACGAAATCGCAAAGGTCGCCTATGAGCTCTATGAAAAAAAGGGAAGGCTCGAAGGCCGCCACCATGAAGACTGGATGGAGGCCGAAAACATTGTAAAAGCCAGGTACGCCAAGGCCGAACAGAGGAAGCCCCCGAGAAAAGGGGACACTGCCGAAACGCTTAAGGAGAAGGCGGCAAAGCCTGAGCGCAGGACGTCATCCGGAAAGAAAACGACGAGGAAGGGCGCGGCAGCAAAGAAGACGGAGTGAAAGAGGCAAGGTTTTATGAGAAGATCGGCGACGGAAAGGTAAAGTGCTTTCTCTGTGCCCAACACTGCACGATATCTCCCGGCAAGAGAGGTATCTGTGCGGTGAGGGAAAACCGGGAGGGGATTCTCTACAGCCTTGTCTACGGCAAAGTGATCGCCAGACACGTCGACCCGATTGAGAAAAAGCCCTTGTTCCATTTTTTCCCGGGCTCAACATCGTATTCCATTGCCACTGTGGGTTGCAACTTCAAATGTATGCACTGTCAGAACTACGACATATCCCAGTATCCGAAGAAGCATGCCGATATTCCGGGGGATGAAATGACGCCGGAGGAGGTCGTGAGACAGGCCGAACTGGCCGGCTGTACGAGCATTTCCTATACCTATACGGAACCGACGATATTCATGGAATTCGCATATGACTGCGCGCGACTGGCTCATCAGAAGGGGATAAGGAACGTATTCGTGAGCAATGGATATACCGGTCCCGAGGCGACGAGGCTTATCGCACCCTATCTGGACGGCAATAATATCGACCTAAAAGGAGATGACGCCTTTTACCGGAAGGTCGCAGGCGCAAGGCTCCAACCGGTTCTCGATACGATCGCCCTCATGAAAAAGCTGGGCGTCTGGATCGAGGTAACCACGCTCATCATCCCGGGATACAACGATTCGGCGGAGTTTCTCACGTGGGCTGCGGAATTCGTCAAATCCGTCGACCCTGCGATCCCCTGGCACGTAACGCAGTTCTCTCCCACATATCAGCTTATGGACAAGCCGAGAACGCCTGTCGCTACGCTCAGGAAAGCGAGAGAGATCGGATTCGGGGCGGGCTTGAAATATGTTTACGAGGGGAACGTACCCGGCGAAGGAGGAGAGAATACCCGCTGTCCTTCTTGCGGCGAATTGCTGATCGAAAGATTCGGATTCACCTTGACAAAGGTCGAAATGAAAAACTCGTCCTGTCCGCAGTGCAAGGCGCATATCGACGGCATCGGCATGCCCTGAAGCCCTTGAGTGTCAAGTCTCGCTTTACGCGGAATACCCCTTAGGCGCTGCGATGCCGATCATACGACTTTCCAAGAACGGTCGCTCCACACTCATGCGCGGCGGTTCCTGTTTTAATTGCGATAGCATCTGTTATAATTCAAAGTAAAAAGGAGATTCGTAAATGTCCGTTTTAGTTCGTGTCATAACTTCAGCGGCGGCCGTGTTTCTTCTTTCGTGCGCGTCGGCGCCTGCCAGGGCGACGCAGGAAGCGCATGAGCCTTCGGCCGATGCGTATTACCAGTACATTCTCGGATATGAAGCGGAAATGTCGGGGGATTGGGAGGAGGCGCTGAAACATTTTTCAGCCGCCCTTAAGAACGATCCCTCCTCCAGTTATCTCAAGACCCAGATCAGTTACCTCTATCTGAGGTCGGGGAAGACTCAGGAGGCCATGACGAATGCAGAGGCGACCGTAAAGGCCGATCCGGACTATGTCCCGGCGCTTATGCTGCTGGCACAGATCTATAACAGCCAGAAAAAGCTCGATGAGGCCATATCCCTTTACCAGCATGTGATCCGCATCGACCCCTCCGAGACCGACGCATTCCTTTTTCTCGGCGCCCTCTATGCAGCAAAGGAAAAATACGTCGAAGCTGAAGAGGTCCTTGAGTCGCTGATCGCGCGCAAACCCGATGCCGTTATGGCCTTTTACTATCTCGGGATTATCAATCTCGATGAAAAGAAATACGACAAGGCAACTGGTTATCTGAAGAAGGTGATCGAAATGAGGGCGAATTTCGAACCTGCCTATTACAGCCTCGGCGTGCTCAGCGAGATGAGCGAGGATTTTTCCCAGGCGGAAACTTATTACAGGAAAGCCACCGAGTTGAACCCGCACGACAGCAGGCCCATAGAGCGGCTGAGTCAAATCTATTTGAAGCAGAAGAGCTTGGGCAAGGCGATCAAAGAGCTGAAGGAACTGAGCGTTCAGGATCCGGCGAATATCGATGTCCATTTCAGGCTCGGGCTGTTGTACCTTGACGAGAAGCGGTATGACCGGGCCGTCGAGGAGTTAAGGACCGTTATCGAGGCAAGGCCTTCCGACACCGGAACAAGGCTTTACCTCGTGATTGCCCTCGAGGAGATGGAAAAATACGACGAGGCGCTGGAAGAACTGAAAAAGATCGTTTCGCTCGACCCGAAAGACATCAACGCCTTTATGCATATGGGCCTTGTGTATGCGAAACTCAAGCGCTACGACGATGCGATAAGGACCTATGAAGAGGTCCTGTCCTTCGAGAAGGAGAAGCCGGACGTTTATCTCTATCTCGGCATCACGTACATGGAGGTGAAAAACTATGCGGAGGCGGAAAGAATCCTTAAGGAGGGTCTCGGTCTCTTCAAGGACAATGAAGACCTCAACTTCAACCTTGCGGTTCTGTTCGAAAAACTGAAACGGTTTGACGAGATGGTTGCGTACCTGAAGAAGGTCATCGAGATCAATCCCCTGAATGCCGATGCCCTGAACTTTCTCGGTTACAGCTATGCCGACAGGGGAGTCAATCTCGAGGAGGCCCTCTCCCTTGTGAAGAAGGCAATCGAGCTGAAGCCCGACAACGGCTATATCCTTGACAGTCTCGGGTGGGTCTATTTCAAGCAGGGGAAAAACGACGAGGCCCTTCGTTACCTCGAAAAGGCCGGTGCGCTCGTGAAAGACGACCCCACGATACTGGAGCATATAGGAGATGTCTATCTGTCCGAAGGGAAAGGCGCTTCGGCTTTGGAGGCGTGGGAAAAAGCTCTGGAATTCAGCGACAAGGAGGAAGGGTTGAAGGAACGGGTGGAAGAAAAGATCAGGACTCTGAAGCCGAAGATTCAGAAATAGCCTCTGAAGCCCGGAATTCGAGGACCTGAACCCGAAACGGTTTCTTATGCTGACCCTCACCGCCCCTGCCAAGATAAACTGGTTTCTGGAAGTATCGGGAAAAAGGGAAGACGGCTACCATGAGATCCTGAGCCTCATGCAATGCATCACCCTTGGGGACTCGATCGGCTTCGCGGATTCCGATGAGATCGAAGTCGTCACCGATGCCTTGATTCCTTCCGAGAGCAATCTCGCTTATAGGGCTGCGAAGCTGCTGAAAGAGCTCTCCGGGGTAAGAAAAGGCGTCGTGATCACCCTCGGGAAACAGATCCCGACGGCTGCGGGACTGGGAGGAGGCAGCAGCGATGCAGCATGCACGCTGCTGGGGTTGAACAGGCTGTGGGGACTGAACATGACCCGGGAGGAACTCGCGGGGATCGGCGGAATGCTCGGTTCCGACGTGCCCTTTTTTTTCTATGGTCCGGCGGCGGTCGTGCGGGGCAGGGGAGAGAGTGTCTCCCCTGTAGCGCTCGACAGATCTTGCCCTATCGTGGTGGTGAAACCGCAAATGGAGATCTCTTCGGCATGGGCCTACGGTGAATTGGACAAGGAATCTTCAGGCGGCAGAGTGTTGACAAAAAATGATAATAATATTACACTCTTCTGTCAAGCTCTGGAGAGAGGGGACTTCCCGTTCCTGTCGTCTCTGAAGAGAAATGACCTCGAGCCCCTCGTTGTCAGGAGACACCCGGTAATAGGAGAGATCGAAAAAGATTTACTGAAACACGGAGCCCTCTTTTCCTGCATGAGCGGGAGCGGTTCGGCGGTGTTCGGAGTGTTCGATTCCGAGGAGAGTGCAGCCCGGTCCGCGGAGTCTATGCCCTCGCACTGGAGCAGGGTGGTAAGAACCATAGCACGTTCGGGGTAGCGGGATGTGGCGAAATTGTTGGCCTAATGTGTCTCTGCGGGGAGTCGTTCCCCGTTTCGGATTTTATGTTTGGGGCGTCGACAAATGGCAAGTCAGGAGACTTTGGATCTCCCATTTGGAGGTTCGAGTCCTCCCGCCCCAGCCAAAGCGGAGTGCGAAGCAATGAGTTCTTCGTGGGGAGCGGCAGAGCAGAGAGGCGCTTCTGTTTTTGCCTGCGGGACCGGAACGCGTGAGTCGTCATTATAATTTTTTGGAGGTGAGATGCCAGAGGGAATAAAGATCATCAGCGGAACGAGCCATATGGCATTGTCGCGGGATGTGGCAAAGAATCTTGATACGTCTTTGTGCGATACCACAATCACTACCTTCAGCGACGGTGAAGTGATGATCCAGATAAACGAAAACGTCAGGGGGTCGGACGCCTTTGTGATTCAGTCGACGTGTCCGCCGGTGAATGACAATATCATGAAGCTGCTTCTGATCATCGATGCGTTGAAAAGGGCGTCGGCTGGAAGAATTACGGCAGTAATTCCGTATTACGGATATGCGAGGCAGGACAGAAAAGTCCAGCCGAGGGTACCCATATCTTCGAAGCTGATTGCGGACCTCATTACGGCGGCAGGCGCGAACAGGGTGCTCGCAGTGGATCTACATGCCGGCCAGATCCAGGGATTCTTCAATATCCCGGTGGACCATCTGTACGCTTCGCCTGTTTTATTGGATTATGTGCGCAAGGGGAGCTTCAGGGACCTCGTTATCGTCTCTCCTGATGCAGGAGGCGTCGAAAGGGCGAGGGCTTTTGCAAAGAAGCTGCACGCCTCTCTGGCGATTATCGACAAGAGGAGAGAGATGGCCAATGTCTCCCAGGTGATGAATGTGATAGGAGAGGTGAGCGACCGGGACGTGATGGTCCTGGACGATATGATCGACACCGCGGGAACGCTTACGCAGGCCGCATCCGCACTGAAAGAGAAGGGAGCCCGCCGGGTCTTTGCCGCTTCGACCCATGCGGTGCTGTCCGGCCCTGCCATAGACAGGATCAACGGGTCGGTGATCGAGGAGATCATCGTGACGAACACGATTCCTCTCGACAGCAAAAAGGAAATTTGCAAGAAACTTACTGTGCTGAGTATCGCGCCTCTGCTTGCGGAGGCGATCAAGAGGATTCACGAAGAATCTTCTATAAGTTCACTGTTTGAATAGAGGAGGAGAGTATGGAAAGAATTACCCTGCACACAGAGAAGAGAGACAAGGCAGGAAAGGGAGTTGCGCGGTCATTGAGGAGAGAAGGAGTCATTCCTGCAGTGCTCTACAGAGGGGGAGGCTCCGTGCCGATAAAGATCAACGGCAAGGAATTGAGCGGCTTTATGCACTCAACCGGCGGTGAGCAGGTCATGGTGAATCTTGAGTTCTCCGACGGAGAAAAGAGGCTTGCCCTGATGAAGGAGTACCAGGTCGATCCCGTAAAAGGCGATTTGCTCCACACCGATTTCTTCGAGGTTTCCCTGACCGAGGAGATCAAGGTCACGGTCCACGTCACGACTGCGGGAGAGCCGATCGGCGTGAAGAGGGACGGCGGGTTGCTCCAGCATGGGACCAGGGAAATAGAGATACAGTGTCTCCCCGACCGGATCCCCGGCCATATCGAGGTCGATGTCTCGGGCCTCGAGACCGGGAAGTCGGTTCATGTAAGCGACCTGGTCCTTGGCGAAGGCATCGAGGTTCTCACGGACCCGGGCGAACTCATTGCGACGGTGACCGCTCCGATAGTCGAGGAGAAGGTCGAGGAGGCCGCGGTTGCAGCGCCCGAGGCGGCCGAGCCCGAGGTGATCAAGAAGGGCAAGAAGGAAGAGGAAGAGGGAGAAAAGGCCTAATTGTGGCTGATAGTCGGTCTTGGAAATCCCGGCCGGAGATATGCGAAGACCCGTCATAATGTCGGTTTTATGGTTGTGGATGAGATTGCAAAACGCCATGACATAGAACTAAAAACGAAAGATGCGTACAGGATAGGGAAGGGCTCCGTGGAGGGGAATGATGTCATCCTCCTGGAGCCCTTGACGTTCATGAACAGGAGTGGACCCGCCGTGAGGAAGGTAATGGCGAAACACGGCCTGTCTCCCGAAAACCTGACCGTAATTCACGACGATATCGATATGGAGACAGGGAAGCTGAAGATACGGAAAAGGGGTTCATCCGGCGGACACAAAGGGGTTGAGTCGATAATCGAGAGCATCGGATCTGACCGGTTCATCAGGGTAAAGGTTGGCGTCGGAAGACAGGAGGGCGTCCCTGTGGAAGAGTATGTCCTCGGGAAGTTCAGAAAAGAAGAGACAGCACTCATAAAGGATCTCCTTGTCTGTGCTGCTGAGGCCGTTGCGGTGATCATACATGAAGGCGCGGACAAGGCAATGAACAGGTTCAATTGAGCAGTAGCTGGACGCCCGTGTAACACAGAAAAAACCGGGGGCTGAGAACCCCCGGCGCATACGTTTAAAAGACCTCCCTTAAGCGGCTTTCATCATCTCTTTCACTTCCTTTTCGGAAACCGCTTTCTTGTGATATCTCTTCGCGTGCTGCCTGACTGTCTCTATAATCTCTTTTTCGTCGTGGCTTTTTATCATAAAGCCGCATGCCGGATCGCATTCCACTTTCTTCAGATTCTCTTCCATCGTCTTCATCTCCTTTCCCTTCGCTCCGGACAATCCCGAAACCTCAAACACGGTGAAAACCCACTTCTCCGCGCAGCATATCAACTTCTTTCTTACTATGGAACGCAGAGGGAAATTTGGGAATCAGTGCGAGCCTGAAAGCCGTGTCAGAATCCGTCTTACGTGCAATCGCACCGATGGGTTCGCCCGGGAAAAGGACGGTACCACGTCTTCTCGGCCGCCTCCCGTGACGCTTCAGGGCTGATCGATCCCGTACTCTTTCCAACGCGAGTCGACAAGACGCTTCACTTCTTCCGACATGAAGAGCTCCCGGGGCCAGTCGCGCATCATCCCTTCCTCCCTCGTTTTCCTCGTGGCATCGATGCCCATTTTCGACCCGTATCGCGGCCAACTCGCCGCATGATCAAGGTCATCCAGGGGGCCTTCCGCGATGACCACATCCCTTTTCCAGTCGACGTTGTTCAATACCCGCCAGGCAGCGTAAGAGATATTCTGGACGTCCACGTCCTCATCCACGATGATCAGGAGTTTCGCGAACATCATCTGGCCCTTTCCCCACAAGCCATGAATGATCTTCCTCGCGTGTCCCGGATAGCTTTTCTTTATCGAAATGAGCGCTGCATTGTGAAACACGCCTTCCATAGGCAAATTGACGTCTCTGATTTCGGGGAAATCGAGCCTCATGAGCGGGAGGAAAATCCTCTCCGTGGCCTTACCCATATAACAATCTTCCATGGGCGGTTTTCCGACAATGGTGGCAGGATATATCATATCGGCCCTATGCGTAATGCATGTCACGTGAAATACGGGATAATAGTCAGCCGCCGAATAAAAGCCCGTATGGTCTCCGAAGGGCCCTTCGAGGCGCGTCTCCGACGGGTCGAGATAGCCTTCAATCACGAGTTCGCTGTTGGACGGAACTTCAATGCCCGAAGTGACGCACTTCACCATCTCTACCGGCTCCCTCCTCAGGAACCCGGCAAAAAGCATCTCGTCTATGGATTCGGGAAGTGGGGCGCTGGCCGCATAGATGACCGCAGGGTCACTCCCCACAGCGACCGCGGCCGGCATCCTCTGACCTAGGGCCTTGTATTTATCAAAGTGCCTGGCACCGTCTTTGTGTATGTGCCAGTGCATGCCGGTCGTGACTCTGTCGTACACATGAATCCTGTACATCCCGCAATTCGGACGGCCCGTTGCGGGGTCCCGCGTAAATACCATCGGGAACGTGATGAACCTTCCTCTATCCGTCGGCTGTCCGTCGCCGGGCCAGCATTTCAAAATCGGGAAGCTGCCGAGATCGGGGTTCTCCCGTTCGATGACTTCCTGACAGGGTGCATTCTTCACGGCTTTCGGAAAGTATTTCGAGAACTCAAAGAGTTTCGGGAGCATTGCGAGCTTATCGATCAATGTCTTCGGGGGAGCCTGGGCAAGCAGCTCTTCGATGCGGCCTGCAACATCATCAAGCCTCTCGACCTCGAGGGCGAGGCCCATACGTTCGAAAGACCCGAACATGTTCGTCACGACAGGGTAGCGGGAGGCTTTTACCTTTTCGAAAAAGAGGGCCTTCCCTCCGCCGGGGCTCTTGCACATCCTGTCCGTGATTTCTCCTATTTCGAGGACGGGGTCGACTTCGACAGAAATCCTCCTGAGAAGTCCCTTCCGTTCGAGGAGCTTCAGGAATTCCCTCAGGTCCTTATAAGCCATGAAAAATAATAACACTTTCCCGGATATTTCATCTAGGTGTTCTCGTTAAACCCCGGCATGGAACTAACGAGATGGGGAGGTCATGCGTTCGCCATAGATGATAAGGACAAGGAAGTTGCAAATATTTGTAGAAACTTATAATATTAAAAGAAAATTTGAGGGGCCTATAAGGGGAAGAATGGCGGAATCCAAGAAGAAGACAAACAACAAGAAACCGCGAATGAGCAAGAAAACTGGTATCACCCGGCAGCCTCTTACGGAAACCTATCGTTATCCTACGGCTGAGAGTTTGATGCGGCCTGATGTCGGGACGCAGGCGCAGTTCCGAAAGAAGAAACCACCCGTAACCTATCGCTACGATTCCTCTCTTTCCCCGGCCCTTGAATGGGACGCACAGAACCCGGCGCGTGAACAGGGTGAAGCCCTTATCGCAAAGCTGTATGATGTGACCGCATCATTATCGAAACTCCAGACGAAGATTAAAAGCGCCGAATCCGAAGAAGGGCGAACAAAGATTCAGGCTGAGATCGATAAGGCACAGGCTGCAGTTGGCTCGATAGCTGATGGTCTTAAGGCCCTCGGCGAGCCGTTTCTGAATTGGGCGGGGAAGGCCGAGAGATTGTCCTTCGATGTGCCTACGCTCCCATTGTTTGTCCATGAGCGCCTTTCGACAAAGGCGATCATCGAAACGCTAGCCAGTCACAAGAAGGACAAGCAGGTCGACATGTTCAATCTCTTCGGCGATCCGCAGCATTCGATCACCGACCAGATACTCAAGGCGTATGAATATAAAGACAAGTGGGTCAATCGCCTTGTGCTCGGCGATTCGCTTGTTGTCATGAATTCTCTTGTGCGTTACGAAGGCTTGGGTGGACAGGTGCAGATGATCTATATGGACCCGCCCTACGGCGTAAAATTCGGCAGCAACTTTCAGCCCTTCGTGCGCAAGCGCGATGTGAAGCACAACGAAGACGATGACATGACCCGCGAGCCTGAAATGGTCAAGGCCTATCGTGACACGTGGAAACTTGGACTCCATTCGTACCTCACCTATATGCGTGATCGGCTGCTTATAGCGCGTGAACTGCTGACGCCAAGCGGCAGTATTTTTGTGCAGATAAGTGATGAGAATCTGCATCATGTAAGGGAAGTTATGGATGAGGTGTTTGGGGTTGAGAATTTTGTGGCCCAGATTTCTTTTCAGACGACATCAGGATTTGAAACCGCAACTATTGCCACTCTCGGTGATTTCCTTCTTTGGTACGCTAAAGATAAGTCCAGAGTCAAAGTGCGGAAGCTCTACGAAGAGCAGCCTGTTGTGCTAGGAGAAGGCAATGCCCGATGGGTTCTCCTTACTGATGGCAGTTACCGTGGTGTCACTGCTGCAGAAAAACGCGGAGAGGTCTCTCTACCAAACGACGCTCGTCTCTATGAACCAGATAATATTCAGTCGCAGGGAGCCGCCAGTACGCCTCAGCCCTTTGAGTACGAGGGGAAGATTTACAATCCAGCCCCGAACTCTCATTGGAAGGCTAATTATCCTGTTGGGATGAACCGGTTGGCCACAGCCGGACGTATTCACAAGGCAAAGAATAGTATTCGTTACCGTCGCTTCGCAGATGATTTTCCCTTTAAGGAACGCGGTAACATATGGACCGATACGCTGACGGGCAGCTTCACGGAAGAAAAACAATACGTAGTACAAACGAATCCAAAGGTGGTAGAACGGTGTATCTTGCTGACTACGGAGCCGGGGGATCTAGTTCTCGACCCGACGTGTGGCAGCGGTACAACTGCTTATATGGCAGAGCAATGGGGGAGACGATGGATAACGATTGACACAAGCCGGGTGCCACTTGCTCTTGCGAGGCAACGCCTTTTAACAGCTACGTTTCCGTATTATGAGCTTAAGGAAGCGGAACATGGTCCGGCAGGTGGCTTTATTTATAAACGAAAGCAAAACCAGAAGGGCCAAGAGATTGGGGGGATTGTTCCACAAATTAAGCTTGAGACTATTGCCAATGAAGAGCCCCCTAGGGAAATTGTTTTGGTTGACCGTCCAGAAGTGGTAAACAGCATCACCCGCGTCACCGGACCTTTCTGTCTTGAAGCGACGATTCCGACGCCGGTTGACTGGGAAGGCGACGGCGTTGAGGATTCCGGCGCGCTGGAAGAAAGGGAATATGGCTCGTTTATTGACCGGATGCTTGAAGTTTTGCGGAGGTCGCCGGTGCTTCATTTGGACGGCGGCAAGACTATTGAGTTAAAAGGCATCCGCAAACCTGCCAAGACACTTTCACTTTCTGCCGAGGCGATTGTTGCTAATGGTTCTTCATATGCTCAATCCAAAAGTGACTCTGGTGTCATTCCCGCTTGTCGGGAATCTTTATTAAAAGAAGGATGCCGGACAAGCCGGCATGACAGACGAAAAGGACTCATGTGTTGCTGAAGATGGGAGTGTTAACAAACCGGTTGCTATTCTCTTCGGCCGCCGACAGCAGCCTCGCAATTATCCACAAGGTTCCTTGCGCCCGGCTGAATGGCAAAGCCTATGACAAAAAGATGAGCATAGTTCTTTGCGTGTGCTTCTCCCGCAGCCTCATAAACGAGCTTTTCGCTGATCGCACCGTTTTCAGGGCGCCTGCCATGCTGTTTCGCTCTGTTTAGCTTGGACTAGTAAATTGCGAAGCACTTCACCGGGCTTGCCCTGTCCAATCGTTGCATCGAGAAACTCCTGTCTTGCATAAAGAGGCTGCTGGGTGGTCAATCCGGTCATTGGCGTAACAGGAGTTACCTATGAACTCCTCAATTACTGGCATCGAGACGGAAGACAGCATAAACTTTTCTTCGCCCAGCTTGAGGCTGCAGAGACAGTGATCTTTCTTAAAGAAGCTCGCGCGGACTTTCTGCAGGGAATTTCTATTCCGCCCGACGAGCCGAGCGAAGATCGAAAAGCCGAAGGGTTCAAGACATTCAGTCGTTATGCCTGCAAGATGGCCACGGGGTCCGGCAAGACAATGGTCATGGGTATGATAACCGCATGGAGCATCCTGAACAAGATCAATAACAAGAGCGACAGCCGCTTTTCTGACGCCGTGCTTGTTGTCTGTCCCAATGTAACGATCCGAAGCAGGCTGCAGGAGCTTGATCCTGAACGGGGAGAGGCAAGTATTTACCGCACACGCGATCTTGTGCCATCTCATCTCATGCCTGACCTTATAAAAGGGAAGATACTGATAACGAACTGGCATGTATTTGAGCCGCAGGTCATGCAGACCGGAGGTATCAGTGCGAAAGTGGCAAAAACCGGAGTTCCTGTAAGCATTACAGAAACGATCACGATCGGCGAAAAGACTACTACCGCTCGTGGCACACGATATCTGACGTTGGAGGATCTGACAAAGCAGGTGGATGCCGGCATATTAGATATCGTTTCTGAGGATCGCGACAAACAGGGAAATCTCAGGAAAGTGAGGGTTGAATCAACCAGGTACGTTGAGAGCGATACTGCGCTATTAACCCGTGTGCTTGGCAGGGACATCGGCGCAAAGCAGAACATCCTTGTGCTTAACGATGAGGCCCATCATGCTTACAGGATCAGGAGGCATGAACCTGAAGAAGGCGAGGAAGACCTTTTTGGCGAGGAAGAGGAGATCGAGGAATTTTTCAAAGAGGCGACCGTTTGGGTTGAGGGGCTTGACCGCATTAACAAACAGAGAGGCATCAATTTTTGTGTAGACCTCTCTGCCACTCCTTATTTTTTGGGAAGGATGGGGCCGGACAACAACCGCATTTTCCCCTGGGTTGTGAGTGAATTTGGGTTGACCGATGCAATAGAATCAGGGCTTACTAAGATACCCCAGCTTGCGGTGCGGGACACCACAGGTAAAGAGATACCCGGCTACTTCAACATCTGGCGCTGGATTTTGCCGCATCTGACCACTTCCGAGCGCGGCGGTAAGAAGGAGGCCCCAAAGCCTGAGGCGATTCTCAAGTGGGCGCATACGCCAATCGTGATGCTGGGCGGTCTATGGGCGGAACTTTGCCAGGAGTGGGAGGAGAACAAGGATGACCCCCGACCCCCTGTTTTTATCCTCGTCTGCAAAAATACAAAGATTGCAAGGGTTATCTATGAATGGCTTGCTGAGAATAAGCCGCCTGCAGGAATCCCACCTTCGAAGATCGACGGTTTCCGCAATAACGGCAGAATCAACACTATTCGCGTAGATTCCAAGGTTGTCCATGAGACCGACACCGGGGAGGCCAAGAGTGATGAATCACGCTGGATGCGGTTTACACTGGATACCGTCGGCAAATTGGATTGGCCCAGGGACAAGCAAGGCCGAGCGCTCTATCCAGAAGGTTTCGATGAATTGGCTAAGAAACTGGACAGACCGTTATTCCCACCCGGCAGAGACATTCGCTGTATCGTCAGCGTCGGCATGCTAACAGAAGGCTGGGATTGTAACACCGTGACGCATATAATCGGTCTTCGGCCCTTCATGTCTCAACTACTATGCGAACAGGTGGTCGGCCGGGGGCTGCGGAGATCAAATTATGATGTGGGCGAGGACGGAAAACTTACTGAAGAAGTCGCAAAGGTTTTCGGCGTTCCCTTTGAAATAATTCCTTTCAAGGAAACGAAGGATGGCCCGCGGACGCCACCGGTCAAGCGGCACCATGTCTATGCTATCCCGGCGAAGGCCCGCTATGAGATTAAGTTTCCGCGTGTTGAGGGATATACGCAGGCAATACGCAACAGAATATCAGTGGAATGGGATGTGATTCCTGAACTCATTCTGAATCCTCTCCACATTCCTCCTGAGGTACAGATGAAAGCGGCTCTTCTTAGCAATCAAGGAAGGCCGTCTCTTATGGGACCGGGAAAGCTGGAAAGTGTGGACTTGAATCCATTCCGAACAGGACGTCGTTTTCAGGAATTGGTCTTTGAGCTTGCGCGTGACTTAACTCGGGTGTATGCATCACAGCCAAGTTGCGAGGTTCCAGTTCAGGTGCTTTTCCCGCAAATTGCTGGAATAGTTGATCATTATCTGAGCGAAAAAGTAAAACCGGTCGAGCCGGCAAATATCCTTGATGTTTTTCTTTCCCCGTATTATGGCTGGGCCATAGAAAGCCTTTTAGATAGCATAAAACCTGATGTAATGACTGGCGAAACTCCTGAAGTAGCTGTCTATGAGTCAAGCAGAGGGCCGGGTTCGACTTCAGACGTTGATTTCTGGACAAGCAAAGAAGTGCGTGAAGTCGAGCGGTCACATCTGAACTATATCGTTGCTGATACCCGTGTATGGGAACAATCAGCCGCTTATTATATCGATACGCATCCTGCTACTGCTGCTTTTGTCAAAAACCAAGGCTTGGGTTTTGCAATCCCTTATTTCCACAATGGCCAGAGTCACGATTATATTCCCGATTTCATCATTTGCTTAAATACTGATAGTGGCGAGTCCTATTTGATTCTTGAGACCAAGGGGTTTGATGAACTTGAATCAATCAAGATGGCAGCTGCTGAGCGCTGGATTAACGCAGTCAACGTCGATCAGCGGTTCGGACGTTGGCAATATGCTGTTGTGCATAAGCCGGAAGACGTCAGGAAATGTTTGGCGAGTGCGCTATTGGCTGCTCAATGAGGCTAGTCTGCCTCATCACTTTACTCACGCCGCGAGTATGGGCTCCAAATACTGAGTAGGTTTGTATTTCAGACTTGCACTTTTGACTCGAACTTTGCGCTTATCAGAAGTTGGAACTACTGAGACTTGCTCAGGCCAGTGCTGAGGTTGTGTGGAAGCAGGGTGGAAACAGCAGATTCATTATAATACGTCTATGCAGAACGCGCTAAGGCAGCAATTCCGTATCGTCATGAGAGTAGGCAGGAGAGGAGCAGCAGAGTATTTTCAGGGGTGTTTGGCCGGTATTCCGGATTTTGTGGGGCGTTCCCGGGGGTATGTATACCGTATCGCCTTCCATGACTTCAAACTGTTCTCTCCCCAAAAACATCAAACCCTGCCCCTGGGTGATATGGTAAAGCTCCTCGCTTTTCAGGTGCCTGTGCAGGAAGGTTGTTCCTCCGACAGGGACGACTGCCTCTGCAAGACTCTGCCGCGTATTCCCGTGAAGAGCCGGATGCATCAGCTCCCGGACTGTCGAACCGTCCTTTGTCCTGTAAGGAAGGAGGTCCTTATATGCGGTTTTCAATATCATTGTCGCCGTTTCCTTCGATTAAGAGTTTAGCAAAGAACCCCGCAAAAAATCATCAGGAACACCTTGACGCGGCTCCCCTTTCCAGGCCCTTCGGAGCGAGCGGCGCGCTGCGGATGTGATTTTTTCCGGCAGGAGATCTCTCCCCTAAAGGTGGAATTTATTCGGAAAGAGCGTTTATAATAATGAATATTTTACTGAGCGGAGGAGACACATGATACTGAAGGGCAGGGTCTGGAGATTTGGTGATGATGTGGACACGGACGCAATCATCCCTGCTCGGTATCTGAATACCCATGACCCGGCCGAACTGGCGAAGCATGTCATGGAGGATGCCGACAAAGAGTTTCCGAACAAGGTCAGGACCGGCGATTTCCTTGTTGCCGGGAAGAACTTCGGCTGCGGCTCCTCGAGAGAGCACGCGCCTATCGCGATCAAGGCCGCCGGGATACACGCGGTGATTGCGAAGAGTTTTGCGAGGATCTTTTACCGGAACTCCTTTAACATAGGACTCCCGATCTTCGAGTCCTCTGAGGCGTCCGAGAAGATACGCGAAGGAGATATGATCGAGATCGACGCCGGCAGCGGCGTGATCAGGGACCTGACCCGGGGAGAAGACTACAGGGTGGAGGCAATACCTCCTTTTATGCAGGAGCTGATCGCAGCGGGAGGGTTGATCGGATGGACGAAGAAAAAGCTTCATTGAAGAGCTGCTCATGCGGATTCGAAAAGAGGGACGAGAGGAAAGGACATGCTTAAGAAGAAGGAACGATATGTAGTTGCCGTGCTGGGCGCCACGGGCGCCGTAGGAAATGAGATGATTGCCACGCTCGAGGCGAGGGAGTTCCCGATTGCGAAATTGCGCCTTTTTGCCTCCGAGAGGTCCGAAGGGAGGACACTCGAGTTCGAGGGAAGCGAAATGCCTGTCGAAACCCTGAAAGAAGACTCTTTCAAAGGCATTGACATCGCGCTTTTTTCCGCAGGGGCCGAGCGTTCGAAGATCTGGGCGCCGGTTGCGGCGAAATCGGGGTGTGTGGTTATCGACAATTCGAGCCAGTGGAGGATGGATCCCGAGGTCCCTCTTGTCGTTCCGGAGGTGAACGCCGACGAGCTGAAACGGCACAAGGGAATCATCGCAAATCCGAACTGTTCGACTATCCAGATGGTGGTCGTGCTCAAGCCGATCCATGACGCGGCAAAGGTCAGGAGAGTGGTCGTCACTACGTTTCAGGCGGTTTCGGGAACGGGGAAGAAGGCGATGGATGAACTTCTCCAGCAGACTACGGATCTGCTGAACTTCAGGGAAGTGAAGTGTGCGGTCTATCCTCACCAGATCGCTTTCAATTGCCTCCCCCATATAGACAAGTTCCTCGAAAACGGTTACACCAAGGAAGAGATGAAAATGGTAAACGAGACGAAGAAGATCATGGGTGACTACTCCATCAGGGTGACCGCAACTACGGTGCGGGTGCCCGTGTTCCGCGGCCATTCCGAGAGCGTAAACATCGAGACGGAGAGGAAACTCACTGCGAATGCGGCGAGGGCGGCCCTGGCAGGGGCGCCGGGCGTGGTTGTCTACGACGCACCGGAGAAAAATATCTATCCGCTTGCGATCGATTGCGCGGGAAAAGACGAGACTTACGTGGGACGCATCCGGGAAGACGAAACGATAGAGAACGGACTTAACCTGTGGGTGGTTTCGGACAACCTCAGGAAGGGGGCCGCCCTTAACGCGGTGCAAATTGCGGAGAAACTCATAGAGACGACGTAACAGGGCTCGTTGGCCCTGGATTTGCGCGGCAGCGCGGAAATGGTCCCTCCACTCCTCCTCCGGCGGGGTGGAGGGATTTTCGAATACGGACCGGTAAAGACCGATGGAAAACAGGGAAAAAGTCGATTCCATAGTGCGCGCAGAATATGTCCTGCCCGTCGATGCCCGGATGAGCGTCATCAGGGATGGGGCGGTTGCCGTGAAAGACGGCAGGATCGCGGAGATCGGGAGCCGCGAAGAGATACTGGCGCGCTACACTGCTGAACACGTCATCGGGGGCGGCGGCAGGGTTCTGATCCCGGGTCTGATCAATACCCACACACATGCCGCAATGGTCTATTTCAGGGGCCTTGCAGACGACCTGCCGTTGAAGGAATGGCTCGAAGGTCATATCTGGCCTGCTGAGTCGAGGTGTTCCTGA
>JAMCWJ010000079.1 GCA_023475105.1 Nitrospirota bacterium | reverse complement strand
AGGTGAAAGTGAAGAAAGGCATCCTCCGTGTATGGAACAAGGTGAAATGCTCGGTCGATGCGGAAAAGCGAAGAGCTACGATGAGGAACCATACGGCGACCCATCTGCTCCAGGCGAGTCTGAAATTGTTACTCGGCGACCACGTCAAGCAGGCAGGCTCTCTCGTTTCCCCTTCCCGTTTGCGGTTCGATTTTACGAATTTTTCGGCCCTCGGGGATGCGGAGATCACGGCGCTCGAAGCAATGGTGAACGAAAAGATACTCGACAACATCCCCGTCACCACGACGGTCATGGACATAAAGGCTGCCGTCGAATCGGGAGCGATCGCGCTCTTTGGTGAGAAATACGGGGAGTCGGTGCGGGTCGTTTCTGTGCCCGGCGTCAGTTCCGAACTCTGCGGCGGCACGCATTGCAAGGCCACGGGGGACATCGGAACGTTCGTGGTCGTCTCCGAGGCGAGCGTCGCCTCGGGCATCAGAAGGATGGAGGCGCTGACGGGCAAGGCCGCCTTCGAGTACCTCAGGGGCAAAGCAGCGGAGGTGAGAAGACTGAACGACCTTCTGAAGACGGACCAGCCGGCTCAGAGGGTCGAAAAACTCCTTGCCGACCTTAAAGCCTTCGAGAAGGAACTGGACGCCCTTAAAACGAAGACCGCTGCAAAAGATTCGGCAGCCATCCTCGAAACGGCACGCAGGATACGAGGAATCACCGTAGTTTCTCACAGGGTAGACAACCTCGAGCAGAAGGACCTGAGGATACTCGCCGACACGATACGCGACAAGATCGGCTCGGGGATCATTTTCGTGGCGTCGGCAAGGAACGGACAGGCATCGATGCTCGCGATGGTGACGAAGGACCTGACCGCCCGCTTCAATGCCGGGGAGATTCTGAAGGAAGCGGCGGCGGCGGCCGGAGGCAGGGGTGGAGGAAAGGCGGAGATGGCACAGGGGGGCACGAGTGACCTGGACAGACTGGACAAGGCCCTTGAATCGGTATACGATATAATTGAAACAAGGGCAACAAGGAAACAGTGACTGATAAGGCCGTCAGCGGAGTCGTGCGGGCATCCGAAGCCAATCCGGTATTCCGGCCTTCCGGCTTGCCGCTTAACGTGAATGGCGCTTCGCAGTCAAACGTGTTGCTCTTCATTTATAACTCGTGATTGGTTTTGGAGGTGCCTCATGACATTTGTCGAACTGCTCAGAAACGCGCTGCTTGCGGGCTTTGGCGTGCAGGAAAAGGTGAGTGAGTTCATCGGCGAACTCGTAAAGAGGGGAGAGCTGAGCGAGTCTCAGGGCGCCAAGCTGGTGAAGGAATGGACGGAAAAGGCGGACAAGAGCACCGAGCAACTCAGCAAGAGCCTCTCGCTCATCATCAGCAGAACCATGGATAAAATGGCGCTTCCGACGAAAGACGACATCGAAAAACTGAACAGGAAAATCCAGACCCTTGCCGCGAGGGTCAAGAAGTTGGAGGGCGCGAGAGAGGAGGGCTCGCAAGAGGAGTAGTCCTTGGATCTCTTCAGAGTTACCCGTACCTACAGGTCTGCCAGGAGGCTCCAGCAGATCGTCAACGTTTTTCTCAAGCATGGGTTCGGCCGCATCATAGACCAGATTCACCTCGGCAGGTACATCCCCTTCAGAAAGCGACTTAAGACCTTCGGCGAGTGGCCGGCGGTGAAGGGCCCGACGGTGCCTGAAAGGCTGAGGATGGCCTTTGAGGAACTCGGTCCCAGCTTCATCAAGCTCGCCCAGCTTCTCTCTTCACGGCCCGACCTCGTCACCGCGTCCTTTGCGAACGAATTCAAGAAACTCCAGGACGAGGTCCCGCCCTTCCCCGTGGAAGAGGCGAGACGCATTATCGAGGAAGAATTCAAGGTTCCGATCGGCGAAGTGTTTCTCCGATTCGAAGAAAAGCCCGTCGCGGCCGCATCGATCGCGCAGGTCCATCACGCAAAGCTCATCGACGGGAGCGACGTGATCGTGAAGGTCCAGCGCCCCGGCATTCGGGAACAGCTCGAAACGGACATCTCTATCCTCACGGCTGCGGCCCGCCTCCTCGACAGATACATTCCCGAAAGCAGGTTTTTCAACCCGTCGGGCATTGTGGACGAATTCTCGAAGACGGTTCGCAGAGAGCTCGATTTCGTCGGAGAGGCGAAGAACTGCTCACGCTTCAAAAGGAACTTTGAGGGAAACCCCGATGTACTCATTCCGCGCATCTACGCGGACCTTGTCACGGAAAGAGTGCTCGTCATGGAGAGGATCGAAGGCGTTCCCATCGACGACATCGCGGGCATTGTTCGGATGGGCCTCGACCGCAAGGTGCTCGTGCAGATAAGCGTCAGCGCCTATTTCAAGATGGTGCTCGAAGACGGGTTCTTCCATGCAGACCCGCATGCCGGCAATATCATGGCCACACCCGACGGCAGACTCGCCTTCGTCGACTTCGGGATCGTCGGCAGCGTCACCCCCGAAATGATGGAGACGATGGCGAACACGTTCCTCGCCCTCATCCACAAGGACTTTGATCAATTGATCGACCAGTACGTCGAACTCGGGTATGTTCCGGAAGACGTCGATCTCGAAAAGTTCAGGCGTGAGTTCAAAACGGACCTCCTGTATTTCCTCGAGCCCCTCTACGGTATGACGCTGCAGGAAATAAACTTCGCCCAGTACCTCGATATCATCACACATATCGCGATGAAACACAGAATGCAGATTCCGGCGGACCTGCTGCTCGTCAACAAAGCGATGCTCATCCTCGAAAACATCAGCAGGGAACTCGACCCGGAATTCGATTTCGTCGCGGCCGCCGAGCCCTATGCGAAAAAGATCGTGCAGAGCAGGTACAACCCTTCGCGGCTCTACGAGAAGGCAAGCAGGAACCTGCTCGAGCTCGGCGATTTTATCCTTTTCTTCCCCAAACAGATCAGGCAGCTGATACGAAAAACACTGAGGGACGACATCCACCTGAAAATGACGCACATAGGAATGGACAGGTTCATCACCGATATGCACCGTTCGACCAACCGCATCACCTTCGGAATGATCGTCAGCGCCATGCTTCTGAGTTCCGCCATCCTGCAGGCGGTGGGGGTCGGATGGAGGATCTTCGGCATCTCCGTACTTGCCCTGCTCACCTTCGGCGTCGCCTTTCTCCTCGGCATCTGGCTCCTCATTTCGATCATACGTTCGGGAAGATTGTAGAAGGGTTTCTTTTCCCCGTCCCGTGCGGGAAACCTCTTAGGAAAAACACGCTCAACGTCCTCCGAGAAGGATCGAGCTGCCGGCAAAAAAGGTCCCCGCGACCGCAGCGGTCATGAGCGTGGCGAGGGTCGCCGCGATGAGCGCCCTGAAGCCGACAGAGGAAATGTCCCTTGTCCTTTGAGGAACGAGCGCTGCAGTGCCTCCGACGAAAACCGCGAGGGAGGCAAAATGGGCAAAACCGTTCAAGGCATAGGACGCAAGTACGGCAGAACGGGGATCTTTCAGGGTCCCCGCGGCAAGGAGCGCTGCAAGGTCCTGATACGATTTCACCTCGGTCAGTACCCATCGCTCTCCTATGAGTTTCGCAATCTCATAGGCATCGGAACGGGACACGCCTATCACCAGGGTCAAGGGGTAGAAGAGATATCCCAGAAGTCCCTTCAGCGACCAGTCCATCTGCATTCCTGTGAGACTGTTCAGCCTCGCCCCAGCTCCTCCAAGGAACAAATCTACGAGGGCGACAATGCCGAGGAACGCAAGGAGGAGCGCGACTATTCCGAGCACCATCTTCAGCCCTTCGTTGGCGCCGTGTATGATCGCCTCCATAAGGGAGGAGTCCTTTTCGTAATGGGGTTCGACATGCAATCCGAGGGTCTCCGGCCGTCCCGTCTCGGGCACGATAATCTTCGACATCACTATCGCCCCGATCGCAGAAAGGATGGACGAAGAAATAAGGTGGCCCGCGATCGCGGGAAACCGTCCTTTCAGGAGAAATACATAGAGTGCAAGCACATTTGACGCGGTCGTAGCCATGCCTGCGGAGAGGATTGTGCACAATTCCGAGCGGGTCATGCCGCCGAGATGAGGCAGTATGGTCATGTTCGACTCGACGCCGACGAAAATATTGCTCGACACGCTTAGGGATTCCGCTCCGCTGATCCTCATAAGTTTTGTAAAGACCCTGGAGAAGAGCTTTATCAGCACCGGCATCACGCCGATATAGTAGAGGGCGGCCATGAGACTCGCGAAGAAGACGATTGTCGGCAGGGCCTGGAAGGCCAGGATAAACCCGAGCGACTCTTCCCCCGCCTCATTCTTCGCCCCCGGCGGGAGAGCGAGTCTCCCGAAAAGGAACCTCGTGCCCGCACCTGCACTGTCGAGTACCTTTACGACTGCGTTGTTGATAACGAGGAACACCTTCGCCCCCACGGGGACCATGAAGAGAAAAAACGCAAAGAGAAGCTGGAGCAGCGTGCCCCAGACGACGACGCGCCAGTTGATGACCCTTCTGTCGGAGGAGAACACCCATGCGAGGGCCATGAGAAGGAATATCCCTGTGAAACTTACGAGGTTCTGCATTGGATGGAACTATACCTGAAACGCCCCCTCTTTTCAAGGGAGACGGGTGCGATGCCTACTTCTTCCTTTCGAAGAGCGTACCCGCAACACCCACAAAAACCACGGAGGTCGCGAGCAGAACGCATACGTCCGTGACCAGCGAGAAGTCGAATATCCCCGCGCCTTCGAATACCGTATGTTTCAGTGCGTCTATCCCGTATGTGAGGGGGTTAAGTCTCGCAACGAGTTTCAAGATCTGGGGGAGCATCTTTACCGGGTACATGGCCCCCGAGAGGAAGAACATCGGCATCACAATGAAGTTCATGATCACGCTGAAACTCTCGAAATTGTCGTAGAAGGTCGCGATCACAATACCGAGGGAGGCGATGCAGAAGGAGAGAAGAGTGCATACGAGGATCGTCTCAATAATGCCCGTCGCGCCTATTCTGATGCCGAGGAACGGAAAGAGAGCGAGGATGATGACTGCCTGGATCACGGAGACGATCGTCCCGCTCAGGGCCTTTCCTGCTACGATCGAAAACCTCGATACGGGCGCCACAAGGATCTCCTTCATGAGACCGAACTCCTTGTCCCATATGATCGATATGGAAGAAAAGATCGCGCTGAAGAGGATCGTCATCCCGAGAATGCCCGGGAATATGAACTGTATGTACGACACCCCCATAAGCCCCATGCCCGGAGACACGAGCTTCGACATGCCGCCTCCGACGAGGAAGAGCCAGATGAGGGGCCGCGCAATCGTCGAGATGAGCCTCGAGCGCTCCCTTATGAATTTCTTGAATTCCCGCGCGACCAGGACGTATACGGCATTAACTTCTATCATGATGCCTCCGGTAGGTGCGCACCTCGGCTTTCAGGGTATCCCCCGAAGAGACATCCTCGCTTCTCATCTCGCGTCCCGTCATCTTCAGAAAGACATCATTCAGCGTCGGCCTCTGCAGCCTCACGGAAAGGACGCTGTCGCCCAGAGCCCTGATGATCTCCGGGATGCAGGCGTCGCCCTTCAGGGAAGTCAGGAACAACTCGCCGTCTTGTTCCGAAACTTCGACCCTGAACAGTTTCTCTATCTCGCTCTTTGCCCTTCTGTTATCCGATGTCTTGACATAAATGACGTCTCCGCCTATCGTCTTTTTCAGCTCTTCCGGCGTGCCTATCGTAATGATCTTGCCGCGGTCGATGATCGCTATCCTGTCGCAGACTTCCGCCTCATCCATATAATGGGTCGTCATGAAGATCGTCACGTTGTGCCTCCTGGGCAGTTCGACGATGAAGTCCCAGAGGTTCGCCCTTGTCTGGGGATCGAGTCCCAGCGTGGGTTCGTCAAGGAAGAGGACTTTCGGCCTGTGGATCAGGCCGCGCGCAACTTCAAGCCTCCGCTTCATCCCTCCCGAAAACTTCTTCACGAGGTCATCCCCTCTGTCATAGAGACCGACAAAGGTCAGCGCCTCGTTGATTCGCCGGTCCCTCTCGGACTTCTTCACATCATAGAGATAGGCGTGGAAAACAAGGTTTTCCCGGGCCGTGAGGTCCTTGTCGAGCGTAGTGTCCTGGAAGACTATTCCGATCGATTTCCTCACCTCGGACGACTCCCTTGCGCAGTCGTGTCCGAAGATGGAGGCGCTCCCCGAGGTGGGGGCGAGCAACGTGCAGAGGATGCCGATCGTCGTTGTTTTCCCCGCGCCGTTCGGCCCCAGAAAACCGAATATCGTACCCTGCTCAACTTCGAAGGAGATGTCGCTGACCGCGGTCAGATTCCCGTATTTCTTTATGAGGTTTTGCACCTTGATTATCGGCACAGGCATATAAAAGTGTACCATTTCCACTCTCCTCTGTCATTCCGGCTTGTTGTCATTCCCGCGCAGGCGGGAATCCAGGTTCTTAAGCTGCCATCCTAGTTCGTCCGGAATCCTTCCTTAAAGAGATTCCGACCAAGTCGGAATGACAACATCATGAAATTCATTGACACGACGAAACCGGATTGCCTAGAATACGCTCGTCGGAGGAAGCGGAAGCACACTTCATTCCTTCCAGAAGAAGGCTCAATGGAATTTCTTGAATTTCTTTTTCCTGTTTCGGGTGTGAAGACGAATATCCTCATCCCTCCCCTCGTCGCCCTCGTGGTCTCCTTTTTCACCTCCATGGGCGGCATCTCGGGGGCCTTTCTCCTCCTTCCATTCCAGGTCAGCGTGCTCAATTACACGAACCCTTCGGTAAGCGGAACAAATTTCCTCTTCAACATTGTGGCGATACCCGGCGGGGTCTGCCGTTTCATCAAGGAAGGAAGGATGGCGTGGCCGCTGACCTGGGTCATCATGATCGGCACCCTGCCCGGCGTGTTCATCGGTTACTTTATACGCGTCCTTTATCTGCCCGACCCAAAATCCTTCAAGCTCTTTGTCGGCTTTGTCCTGCTGTACGTAGGCATCAGACTCCTCTGTAAATTTGCCGGTACAGCGAAATCAGCGAAATCAAAGAATGCCGGAACGAAGCTGCTGGAGCAGAAATTCAAGGAGAGGTCGGAAGAGATGAGGAAGGCGCAAAAATCCAGAGTGGCCTCCGGTCTGGCTGCGGAGGCGGTGGTGAGAACTCTGTCGATATCTCTCCGAAAAGTCGAATATGAGTTCTGGGGCGAGAGGTTCTCCTACAGCACTCTCGGGATGTTCTTCCTTGCCTTCGTCGTCGGTATCATCGGCGGAGCCTATGGAATCGGAGGCGGAGCCATCATCGCTCCTTTTTGCGTTGCTGTCTTTCATCTGCCCATCTACACCATCGCGGGCGCTGCGCTTATGGGGACTTTCATCACTTCCGTGGGCGGCGTTCTTGTCTACAGTCTCGTGCCGGTCAAAAGCGGAGTCTCGACTATGCCGGATTGGCTTCTGGGGTTTCTCTTCGGTATCGGCGGCACCGTGGGCATTTATCTCGGCGCACGCTTTCAGAAATTCGTGCCTCAGAGCATCATCAAGCTGATGCTCGGCTCAGTCATTTTGTTTCTGTCGATAAAATATATCGCAGAGTATTTCTAGCGCAGTGCGCCCGATGCCTCTTTGCATATCCTCAAGTGTATCCGGCAGTCATTCCCGCGCAGCGGTATCAAGGACTCTTTGTTCTTAAGGACAATGGATTTGCGATTACTGCCTCGGGAATGACCACAAAGCGCTTCTTCGGGAGCCTCTCCGTAAAGGGATATGGCAGCGGTGCACCAGTGTTTCAGGCGAACCGCAATGACAAAAGAGACGAAAGATTGATATAATTTTTTGTACACATGAGAATACGCAAATTAAGGCTGAAAGTTCGGCAAAAGGGTCTTTTTCCTCCGGAGAGAAGATGAAGGGAATACGATGAGTGCGCATCATCACGGCAAATCGGAAGGGATTAAGACAGGTCTGACTTCCGACAAACGCCTGCGCCTGAGCCTGGCGATAACCCTGCTGATACTCGCCGCAGAGACAGCCGGCGGTTTCCTCAGCAACAGCCTTGCCCTCCTCAGCGACGCCGGACACGTGCTCACGGACACCTTTGCCCTCGGTCTGAGCATGATCGCCGCCCGGATAAGCAGAAAGCCCTCCGATTACAGGGCCACCTACGGCTATCAGCGGGTCGGTCTTCTGGCGGCAGTCATCAACGGACTGAGCCTCCTAGTCATTGCCGGATTCATATTTTACGAATCCTATATGCGGTTTCTCTCCCCTCCTCACATCGATGTAAGGCTCATGCTGGCGATCGCGGCCTTCGGCCTTATGGGAAACCTCGCCATGGCCTTTATCATCGGCAGAGAGCATCAGGATCTCAATATCAGGAGCGCATGGCTTCACGTGCTCGGCGACACGCTTTCCTCGGTGGGGGTGCTCATATCGGGAGCGATCATTCTCCTTTCCGGATGGATGTATGCCGACCCCGTCGCAGGTCTGGTCATCGGGATTGTCATCGTCTCCGGTGGGGTCCGGGTCGTACGGGAGGCCCTCGCCATCTTCCTCGAGATGACGCCAAAGGGGTTTCTCGTCGAGGACATCGCGAAGCGCCTGTGCAACATGCCCGAGGTGATGGGAGTCCACGACGTCCATATCTGGTCGGTAGCGCACAAAAAAGTCGCCTTTTCCGCGCATATCTGGGTGCACGACCAGAAGCTGAGCGAGGTTGAAGCCACACGGAAAAAAATCGAGGATTCTCTCGCCGGCCTGGGTATCAGTCACATCATGCTTCAATTCGAGTGCGCCGAATGCCGGAACGGCGGCCTCTACTGCCAGATCGAATGATCCCTCCCGCGGCTCTCCTCGGGACGTGAGCAAAGTCCGAGCTCTTGGATATGGTAAAATAAAGAAAAATGTGTAAAGGAAATTATTGACAGATCATGGTACAAACACTTCTCAAAAAGATTTTTGGCACCAAGAATGAAAGGGAAATGAAGAGGCTCTGGCCTTTGGTCGACAGGATAAATTCCCTTGAACCGGAAATAAGCTCCCTGACCGATGTTCAGCTGAAGGCAAAGACCTCCGAACTCAGGGGAAGACTCGAGGGCGATGAAACGCTCGTCGACATTCTTCCGGAGGCATTCGCCGTGGTGAGGGAGGCCTCGAAGAGGACCCTCGGGATGAGGCATTTTGACGTCCAGCTCATCGGCGGGATCGTGCTTCACGAAGGCAAAATCGCGGAGATGAAAACGGGTGAGGGAAAGACCCTCGTAGCCACACTCCCTGTCTATCTCAACGCTCTGTCCGGACGCGGTGTGCACGTGGTGACGGTAAACGACTACCTTGCAAGAAGAGATGCGAAATGGATGGAGCCCATCTATAATTTCCTCGGCATGTCCGTTGGGGTCATTGTCCACGGGCTCACGGACGAACAGAGGCAGGCGGCATACAACTCCGACATCACCTACGGCACCAATAATGAATTCGGGTTCGATTACCTCAGAGACAACATGAAATACGACCTCTCCCAGTATGTCCAAAGGGAGATGAACTACGCGATCGTGGACGAGGTGGACAGTATCCTTGTTGATGAGGCGAGGACCCCCCTCATCATTTCCGGCCCCTCGGAAGACTCGACGGACAAGTACTACACGATCGACAAGATCATCCCGAAGCTCAAGAAGGAAGCCGATTATACGATCGACGAAAAGTCGAAGACGGCAGTCCTCACGGAAGAAGGCAACCTCCGGGTGGAGCACCTGCTCGGCACCACAAACCTCTATGACCCTTCGAACATCGAGCTCGTACACCACGTCCAGCAGGCGCTGAAGGCGCACGCCCTTTTCAAGAGGGATGTGGACTATGTGGTGAAGGACGGCGAGGTGATGATCGTGGATGAGTTTACCGGAAGGCTGATGCCCGGGAGACGCTGGAGCGACGGACTTCATCAGGCGGTGGAGGCGAAGGAAGGCGTGAAGATAGAAAGCGAAAACCAGACGCTTGCGACCATCACCTTCCAGAACTATTTCAGAATGTACCACAAGCTCGCGGGCATGACGGGAACTGCCGATACAGAGGCTGAGGAGTTTGCGAAGATCTATAACCTCGATGTCCTCGTCATCCCGACCAACAAGCCGATGATCAGGCTCGACCACCCTGACGTGATTTACAAGACCGAGACGGCAAAGTTCAATGCGGCGATAGGGGAGATAGAAGAGCTCCACCGGAAGGGACAGCCCGTGCTTGTGGGAACCATATCGATAGAAAAATCCGAGAAGCTGAGTTACCTGCTCAAGAAAAAGGGAATCCCCCATTCAGTGCTGAACGCCAAATACCATGAGCGGGAAGCGGAGATCATCGCCCAGGCAGGGAGAAGCGGGGCTGTTACGATCGCGACGAATATGGCAGGAAGAGGCACGGACATCGTCCTGGGAGGAAATCCTGAAGGCCTCGCCAGGGATTTCCTGAAGGAGAAGAAGGAATTCACGGAGGAAGAGTGGCAGCAGTCTCTCGACAGGGCGAGGGACCTCTGCCTGAAAGACAGGGAAAAAGTCGTTGCCGCAGGAGGGGTACATATACTCGGCACCGAAAGACACGAGGCGAGAAGAATTGATAACCAGCTGAGGGGCCGTTCCGGAAGGCAGGGCGATCCCGGTTCTTCGAGGTTCTATCTCTCCCTCGAGGACGACCTCATGAGGATCTTCGGCTCCGACAGAATCTCGGGCCTGATGTCAAAACTCGGCATGGAAGAAGACGTGCCGATCGAGAACAAGATGGTCTCGAAGGCGATCGAAAATGCCCAGAAGAAGGTCGAGGCCCATAACTTCGACATCAGAAAACACCTCCTCGAATACGACGATATCATGAACAAGCAGCGGACGGAGATCTATTCCTTCAGAAAGGAACTCCTCCAGGGCGAGGGGTTGAAAGAAAAGATTTTCGAGCTGATCGATGATGCCGTCGAGGAATTGCTCCAGACCTACTGCCCTGAGAACAAGCACCCCGAGGAGTGGGATATCAAGGGGCTGAAGGAGGCGGTGTACGGTCTCTTTTCGGTAACCGTGGGGGAGACCTCTTCGGGCATCGACAGCCTG
Source organism: Nitrospirota bacterium (assembly GCA_023475105.1). Classification (GTDB taxonomy): domain Bacteria; phylum Nitrospirota; class Thermodesulfovibrionia; order Thermodesulfovibrionales; family UBA9159; genus JAMCWJ01. The sequence continues at coordinate 12,681 of JAMCWJ010000079.1, read as the reverse complement.
AGGGAATCCCTCCTGGCGTCGATCAAGACCGCGTACGACAACAAGGAAAGCAGCGTGGGCGGAGAGACGATGCGCTACCTCGAAAAGGTGCTGTTTCTCCAGGTGCTCGACACGCAATGGAAAGATCACCTCCTTGCGATGGACCACCTGAAGGAAGGCATCGGTCTCAGGGGCTACGGCCAGAGAGACCCCCTCACTGAATACAAAAAAGAGGCTTTTGAAATGTTCGCAGAGCTTACCGGAAGGATTTCGATGGATACGCTCAGCAGGCTCTTCAAGATCCAGATCAGGGAGGAGGAGGGAGTAAAGAAACAGCGGGTGGCGCCAAAACAAACAATACGGTATAATCGGGGGGAAGGATCGGAAGCGAACCAACCTGTTACCAGGGGGAAGAAGATCGGACGGAATGACCCTTGTCCGTGCGGAAGCGGCAAGAAATACAAAAAATGCTGCGGTGTGAATGCCTAGGATATTCGTCATAGGGGAGAGCCTCTTCTCGATGCCTTTCAGCATTTTGGAAAAGCACGGCGAGCCATCAAGGTTCAAGACGATAAACAACGTGCACGTGAGACCGGACGAGCAAGTGGCTCTTCTCCTCATTGACAAGAACCAGCACAGGGAGACTTCTTTCAGGGCTTTTGCCAAGACCTTCGCGGAGGTCCCGAAAATCATCGTCTCCGCCGATTATTCCTACAGGGGTTTTGCGCCCTGGCTCAGACTTCCGCTGACCCGTCCGGTACAAAACCCCACTGAAAAAGAACTGCTTTTCCTCGCCGACCGCCTTGTTGCGGAAAAGCAGATGATCTCCGAGAACCTTCGGCTGAAAAACCGCCTCGACGCTTCGATGCGGGAGCTCGATTTCTTCGACAGCGTCGGAAGGATCCTTACTTCCGATATGGAGCGCGACGATATGGTCTCGACGATCATGAAAAAGTCGAAGGACATGATCATGGCTTCTTCATGGTCCATCTTCCTCCTCGACGAGGAAACGGGGGATTTCGTACTCGAAAGGACAGACTCCAGGAAGAAAAAGGAGAGATCTCTCAAACCCAGATTAAAACCAGGCGAGGGGATCGCCGGCTGGGTAGTACAGGAAGGAATTCCCCTGGTCGTGCCCGATGTCTCGAATGATGAGCGTTTTGCGGGAACGAGCAAGCCGAGTGCGATGAAAGCGAGATCCCTTATTTGCGTTCCGATAAAGAGCAAGGAACGCGTCATCGGGGTTATGGAGTTTACCAATAAGACAACGGGCGGCCCGTTCACTAAGGACGATCTCGATCTCCTCACGAAAATAGGGGACTACGCGGCCCTCACGATAGAGCGGGTCTCTCTCTATCACAAGATGGCCGAACTCGCTATCACGGACGACCTCACGAAGCTTTTCAACTCGCGCTACCTGAACAGGACGATCGAAGTCGAAATCCATCGGTGCGAGCGTTCTCAGACGTCTGTTTCCCTCATCTTCATGGACATCGATTATTTCAAGCACGTCAATGACCATTACGGCCACCTTGTCGGGAGCAAGGTGCTTGTCGAGGTGGGACAGCTGCTCATCAAGAGCCTCCGCTCGATCGACATCGTCGCACGCTACGGCGGAGACGAATTCGTCGTCGTCCTTCCCCAGACCCCTCCCGATGTCGCCGCACGGGTGGCTGAGAGGATCCGAAAGTCGATCGAGCAGAACGCCTTTCTCAAGAAAGAAGGATACATCATTCGGATAACTGCAAGCTTCGGTGTTGCATCCTACCCCGAGAGCGCCAAGTCGAAAGAGGACCTCCTCAAGCTCGCCGATGAGGCGATGTACCGCGTTAAGAACTATACGAAAAATGGGGTCTATGCTATAATCTAGCGTGGCTTTTTTCAACTATGTAACGAAAGAGATTACCCTCAAGGTCGTTTACTACGGGCCGGGACTGAGCGGCAAGACAACGAACCTTCAGCACCTTTACTCCCTCCTTGATTCTTCGGCCAGGGGCAAGTTCATCTCTCTTTCGACCGAGTCCGACAGGACGCTTTTTTTCGATTTCCTCCCTGTGGAACTGGGCAAGATAAAAGACTTCTCCGTAAGGTTTCAGCTCTACACGGTCCCCGGACAGATTCGCTATAACGCGACGAGAAAGCTCGTGCTGAAGGGAGCGGACGCAGTGGTCTTCGTAGCGGACTCCCAACGCGATATGAGGGAACAAAATGTGGAGAGTTTCGTGAATATGAGAGAAAACCTTGCCTCGAACAACCTTGATCCGGACGACATCCCGATCGTCTTTCAGTATAACAAGCGCGATCTCCCCAATCTTCTTTCGCGGGAAGAACTCGACGCAGATCTGAAAAGAGGCGATTTCGAGCGCATCGAAGCGGTCGCAAGAAATGGAGTCGGGGTTCAGGAGACATTCCGCTTGGTGACGAAGCTTCTGCTCAGAGACATGGCCCGGAAACACAAGGTGGATATAGCGCCTCCGAAAGAGGAAGGAGTGACGGTGCGACTTCCGGAAAAGGAGAGGTTCGAGATTGAGGAAGAGGTGGCGGAGATGCCGGCGCCGAAAGACATCTTTCCCGAGAAAATGCCCCAGGAAACAGTACCGCAGACCGGTCCTGTCGGGCTCGCCGTCTCTCAAAGGCAGGCCCCTGAGAATGCCCCCTCCCCGGCAGCACGTATTCGACCCCGCACCGTCCCTTATTCCGACGAAAGGCTGACCCCGGTCATGAACGGCCTCCGCGACGTAAGCCAGTCGCTTTCAGGAATACGCGAGACACTTTCCGTGCTGTATACTGAACTGAAGGAGTCAGGCAGGCAGCAGACAGAGATGCTGAAAATGCTCAGAGAAATAGGCGCCGCCCTGTCCGCGAAGACAAGAAAAAGGCGGTGGTTCCATTTTTTCTCCTGATGCCGGTCCCCTTCGTTTCAGCGTCCTCGCCTCTGCCGCGCACCCGCGTGCTTGAAAAGTCGCGCCTCTACCTGTCAAAATAGGTTGACCCTTTGGAAGGAAAGCCAATGAACGTGAGGATGCTGATAGGTGAGCTTCAGAATTTCTATGTCCTCTCCTTTCAGGGGCTCCTGGGAGTGGCGAGAAAGCCTTTCTACGGGAGGGATACTATCGAACAGATGGACTATGCAGGGGCGGGCTCCTTCTTCATCATCATTCTCGTATCTCTCTTCGTCGGGATGGCGCTCTCCCTTCAGCTCGCGGCAGAGCTCTCGGTCCTCGGACTGAAGATGTACACGGGGAAGGTGGTCGGCATTTCGATCATACGCGAGATAGGCCCCGTAGCCGCAGCCCTCGTCTTCACCGGGCGCGTCGGTTCGGGGATCGCTTCGGAGCTCGGCTCGATGGTTATGGGACATCAGGTCGATACGCTCAGGGTCTTCGGCGTGGACCCCGTAAAGAAGCTTGTCACCCCCAGGATCGTAAGCGCCGTAGTGATGCTTCCTGCCCTTACGCTCATCGGGGATGCGGCATCGCTTCTCGGCGGCTATTACATCGCGGTATTCATGAGCCACCAGAGCGGCAGTGTCTACTGGAGCTCGGTGCGCGACGTTCTGATCTTCGAGAATGTGTTTTCAGGTTCGGTGAAGCCGTTTATCTTCGGGTACCTCATTGCGACCATAAGCTGCTATATGGGTCTTTCGACACGGGGTGGAGCGATGGGGATAAGGGCCTCGACGACCCGCGCGGTCGTTCTGTCGATCATCATGATCATCGTGGCCGATTTTATCCTAACGAGGGTGCTCCTCTATGTGTTGGGGTTTTCCGTATGATCACCTTCGAGAAGGTACGGTTTTCTTACGGGGAACGCCACGTGCTGAAAGACGCGAGTTTCTCGATCGGGGCCGGGGAAAGGGTGGCAATCCTCGGCGGCAGCGGAGAAGGCAAGACGACGATTCTCAGGCTCATCATGGGCCTGCTGAGACCCGACTCGGGGAGACTGAGCATCGACGGCGAGGACATCACGCAAATGTCGGAAGCGGAACTCAGGCGTGTGAGGATGAAGTTCAGCATCGTCTTTCAGGAGGGCGCGCTCTTTGATTCCCTGAACGTAAAGGAAAACGTGGCGTTCTGTTTGAGAGAGTACACCTCCATGTCGGAGGAAGAAATAGAGGAGAAGGTGAAAGAGCTCCTGACCCAGGTGGGCGTCGGAGAGGCGCTGGAGCTGATGCCCGAGGAACTGAGCGGCGGCATGCACAGAAGGGTCGCAATCGCCCGCTCCCTTGCGGCCTTCGAGCCGAAGATGTTCCTCTATGACGAGCCGACGACGGGTCTCGATCCGGTGAACGCAGACAATATCTGCAATCTCATCGTCGAGCTTTCCCGCAGCGGAAGAGGCTTTATCATCGTCACACACAAGGTGATCGACGCGTTGAAGGTCGCCGCCAGGTTCATGTTTCTGAAAAACGGAGAAGTCCTCTTCGACGGCGGCAGGGAACAGCTTATCCGCACCACGGTCCCGGAGATCCGCACATTTATTCGCGAATTGGAATTTAAAGAGGAGGGAAAGATATGTTTGAGTTGAAGAAGCAGCTCATGTGGTCCAAACTGAAAGTTGGTGCGGTGATTACCCTCGCTCTCATCACACTGTTCATCGTCGTATTCTTCGCAGGCGGAATCGAGTCCCTCCTGTCTCCCAGCGTGGAGCTGACAGCCCAGATCCACGATGTAAGGGGCTTGCGCAAGGGGTCGCCGGTGTGGCTCTCGGGGGTGGAGGTGGGGACGGTGAAAAGCATAAAACTCGACCCGCGGTACGGCACTACGGTGACGCTCGCAATCAAAGATAAAGCCCTTCATTTCATAAATAAAGACGCCCAGGCAAGCGTTCTCACAATGGGTCTCCTCGGCGACAAGTATGTCGAAATCAGCCAGGGCTCAGCCGCCGCGGGTCCTATCCGGGCCGGTGATATGATAAAAGGCGCCTCGCAGATCGAGTTGAAAGACGTGATGGAGGTCGGCACGACCTCGATCCAGAGGATGTCCGACTTTATCAACAAACTCGACCACCTCGTCACAAAGATCGAAACGGGCCAGGGGAGCATTTCGAAATTCCTCACCGACCCGACCCTCTACGAAAATCTCAAGGACGCGACGAAGAACCTCTCTTTGACGCTGAAAGACATCAAGGACGCGAAAGGCACCGTAAAACTGCTTATGGATGACCCCACACTCTACCACAACCTCGTGTCCGCCTCGTCCTCGCTCGAAGGGTTCAGCAGAAAAATGAATGACAGCTCGGGCACATTGAAAAAGATGATCGAGGACCCGGCGCTGTACGACAATCTGCTGCGCGCGACTACTTCGATAGAGGAATCCGGCACAAAACTGAACGCCGTCCTCGAACGAATCGACAAGGGCGAAGGCGTCGCCGGCGCTCTTGTGAAGGACAAGGAACTCAGCAAGGACCTCAAGGAAACGGTCGTCGAGCTCAAGGGATTGGTGAAAGATTTGCGGGAGCATCCGAAAAAGTACCTGAAGTTCAGCCTCTTCTGATGTAATCCGCTCAGACGATCTTCTTCACGAGGATCTCTTTGGCGATATCGGGGTCGACGGCGATAGTCGTCTCGTCGATCTGGATCACGCATGAAGGCATCTTCTGGAGGAGCTTGATCGTGGCGCCGGGGGCTATCCCCACGGAACTCAGCCTGCCGAGCCTCGCAGCCTCGGAGGGGATGATAAAAACGATCCTCCCTCTGGAGCCCACATCGAAATTCGAGAGCCGCGTAACGACCGGCGACACTTCAAGCTTATACTTTTTGCAGCACTCCCCCTTCGGGATGGGCTTTCCATGGGGGCACGTCGGAGGATGGCCGAGGAACGTGCATACGCTGTCGGTCAACTCTTCACTCAGGATGTGCTCCATCTTGCACGCGTCCGCCTCCACATGCTCGTCCCCCATTTCGAACACGTCCATGAAGAGTCTCTCCGCGAGACGGTGGCGGCGTATCAACCCCCTTCCATGAAGGCGTCCCTTCTCCGAGAGATGGATTATTTTCCCTTCAGTCGCCACGAGGAACTCTTCCTTCAGAGCGGTGAGGAGTTCGTCGACATCGGGGTCATCGGAGCTCAATCTGAAGCGATCCAGTTCGTAATGTCCCTCTTCGTCAAGGAGCCAGAGGATCTCGAGCGCTTCGTCTATCCGCTCTCTGTCCATTCAATCCCCCTGAAAGGGCAGAGGCAGCGCAAACACTTTCTCAAAGCTCTTTCTGTGGATCGGACACGGGCCGTGAAGGAGGATCTTCTCGATATGCTCTCTGGTGGAATAGCCTTTGTGTCTCCCGAAACCGTATTCCGGGTACATTTCGTCATAGTGAAGCATGATTCCGTCTCTCACGACCTTTGCGATGATCGATGCCGCAGCGATGGAAGCGCTCACGGACTCTCCCTTTATGGTCGAAATCTGCTCTACGGCAAGTGAGGGAAGGCGGACCGCATCGATGAGCAGGATGTCCGCTCCGAACGAAAGATCCTTCACCGCGCTGCACATCGCCAATTTTGTCGCTTTGAGTATATTGATTCTGTCTATCGTTTCGGCGTCCGCGATCCCCAGACCCACGTCGAGGCAGTTGCAAAGGACATCCATGAAAAGAGAGGCCCTCTCTTTTTCGGGCACCTTCTTGGAATCCCTGAGCCCTTTGATCCTCTTTCCCGAAGGCAGGACTATCGCAGCCGCGACAACCGGCCCGGCAAGAGGCCCCCTTCCTGCCTCATCGATACCCGCCGGACGGTGAAACCCCTTTTTTCTGAAGGACTCATCATAGAGGTAGATGTCCATCTACTCGTTATTTTTCCGCTTCCGCCGTCACCTTTTCCCTCTCCCTTTCCTTTATCTTGGCAGCCTTCCCCTTCTTCGTCCTCAAATAATAGAGCTTTGCCCGTCTGACGGCGCCTCTTCTGATCACGGCTATCCTCTCGATCGAAGGCGAATGGAGGGGAAATATCCTCTCGACACCCACACCGAAGGAGACCTTTCTCACCATGAACGTTTCCCTGATACTCGTCCCGCGTCTCGCGATCACCACCCCCTCAAAGGGCTGAATGCGTTCCTTGTCCCCCTCCACGACCTTCACGAACACCTTCACTGTATCTCCTACCTGAAAGGAAGGCATCTTCTTCTTATAGCCCTCCTCAACTGCGCCGATCAGATTCATCGCTTTGTTCCTCCTTGATCTCCAAAAGTAATGTATGGTCTTCTTCAATGAGTGATGCAGTATCTATCAGTTCCGGTCTCCTGTGCAAAGTCCTCCTGAGAGCTTCTTTCCTCCTCCAGCGGGCTATCTCTCCGTGGTTGCCGGAAAGCAATACCTCAGGCACCTTGCGCCCCTCCCACTCCGGGGGCCTCGTGTAATGGGGATAATCGAGTATCCCCCAGCTAAACGACTCTTCCTCCGTGGAATGCTCATCTCCGAGCGCGCCCGGGATGAGCCGAACGATCGCGTCTATTATAACCAAAGCAGGTAATTCTCCGCCAGTCAAAACATAATCACCCACGGATATTTCCCTGTCGACCAGCGCTTCCCTCACGCGCTCGTCAACGCCCTCATACCTGCCGCAGAGAAACAGGAGCCTCCTTTTTTCTTCCGCCAAGGTCTGCGCCGTGCGCTGATTAAACTTCTCTCCCTGCGGACTGACCATGATGGCGCAGGTTTCGAGCCCGTCCGCCTTTACGGACGCCACTGCCCTCGAAAAAGGTTCGGGTTTGAAGACCATTCCCGGTCCGCCACCGTAGGGAGCATCGTCGACGGTCCTGTGCCGGTCGGTCGTATAATCCCTGAGATTGTGCACCCCTATCCTGAGGATCCCCTTTTGCAGCGCCCGCTCAAAGATCTTCAACGAAAGGTATTCGTGAAAAATGCCAGGGAATATCGTTATGACATCACATTGCATGCTTCGCTCGCCTCCCGAGACCGTCGTTTATTATACACCAGTTCTTCCGCCGCCGCCAAAGACGTGCGGAAACTCGGAAGCGCCTTCCCGTACAGGAAATGCAGGGACCTTTTCCGAAGCGTTGCGCGAGGTGCGAAGATTATGGCGGAGCGGCAAAAGGCGGATATCAGACAGAAGGAGAAAACATTACTTTAGGGTTCAGAACGGAAGTCCTGAACCCCTTAAAGAAAGCATCATTCAAGGATTTCAAGTACGCAGCGTTTCCCTATTTTCGTGCCGGCTGCCCCTAGGATCGTTCTCATGGCGCGCGCAGTCTTTCCCTGTTTGCCTATCACCTTCCCGAGATCGGTGGATGCCACTCTCAGTTCGAACACTGTCGTCTTTTCCCCGTCCACCTCTTGTACGCTCACCTCATCAGGACTGTCAACCAGAGCTCTCGCCATTGCTTCCACTAATTCTTTCATCAGATCCACCTCCATTGGCAATAAAGACCTGCCTACACGCCGGCCCTCTGCAAAAGCTTTCTAGCGATATCGGTAGGTTGCGCACCCTTTTCGAGCCAATACTTGGCCCTTTCCGTGTCGATCTTTGTTTCTGTCGGACCCTTCTGCGGATTGTACGTCCCGAGAATCTCTATAAAAGGCCCGTCCCTTCTCGCTCTGGAATCTGTCACCACCATGCGGTAGAAAGGCCTCTTGTGGGCTCCTAACCTTGTCAGTCTGATCTTAACCAAGAACTCACCTCCTCATCGTTATCGCGTCAGTAACGCTCTAAAATTCTAATATATTTCACCGGTAAAGTAAAGACTAAAATGGCAGAGTCTTGGGCATCCTCATCCCTTTTTTCCCTTTGAACATTTTCAGCATTTTTTTCATCTCCACGTACTGTTTGATCACTCTGTTCACATCGGTGACCGTGGTCCCGCTTCCCGCAGCGATCCGTCTTCGCCGGCTGCCGTTGATAAGGGAGTAATTGCCCCTCTCCGCTTTCGTCATCGAATTGATGACAGCCTCTATCTTGACAAACTCCTTTTCGTCCACCGACACATTCTTCACCTTGCCGATGCCCGGGATCATGCTGAGGAGATTTTCGAGCGGCCCCATGCTTCGTATCTTTTTCAGCTGCTCTTTCAGGTCCTCGAAGGTGAAAGACTCCCCGAGGATCTTCTCCTGAAGCTTTTCCGCCTCCTTCCGGTCATAGGCTTTCTCCGCCTGTTCGATAAAGCTCAGCACGTCCCCCATCCCGAGGATCCTCGAGGCGATCCTGTCGGGATGAAAGGGCTCGAGCATTTCGATCTTTTCGCCCGTACCGATAAACTTGATCGGCTTGCCGGTAATCGCCCTTATCGAAAGGGCCGCGCCTCCTCTGGCATCGCCATCCATCTTGGTCAGGATTATCCCGTCAACACCGACCTGTTCGTTGAAATTCTTCGCGATATTCACCGCATCCTGCCCCGTCATCGCATCCGCAACGAAAAGGGTCTCCTTTGGGTTCACCCTTGCTTTGATGTCCTTCAGTTCTTTCATGAGGCCTTCGTCGATATGAAGCCTTCCCGCCGTGTCCAGTATTACGATGTCCTGGGCTTCGAGTCTTGCCTTGCGGACTGCTCCATCGCAAAGCGCAACGGGATCTTTTATCTCCTTCGAAGAAAAAACAGGGACATCCAGCTGTTTACCGAGCGTTGTCAACTGATCAATTGCAGCAGGACGCTGAAGATCGGAGGCGACCAGCAGGGGGCGCCTTCCCTCCTTCTTGAAAAGCCGCGCAAGTTTCGCGGAGGTGGTTGTTTTTCCGGAACCGTGAAGACCGACCATCATGATCACCGTAGGCGGATTGGGAGACAGATGGATCTTCGCTCCGGTTCCTCCCAGCAGCTCACAGAGCTCGCCGTTCACGATCTTGATGACCTGCTGCCCCGGGGTAAGGCTTTCGAGTACCTCTTTGCCGACCGACTTTGCCTTTATACTCTGGATGAAGTCCTTCACGACCCTGAAGTTGACGTCCGCCTCGAGCAGGGCAAGCCGCACTTCTTTCAGGGCTGCATCGATATCCTCTTCCGTGAGGATACCCCTACTCCTCAGTTTTTTGAATATGGATTCCAGTTTTTCGCTCAGGGCTTCGAGCATCAGAGCAACACCTCGATCTCCTTTGAAAGGTCTTCTGCAAGACCCGGGACAAAACCGGTCCGTCTTTTTACCACCTTCCCCTCCTTATCGACAATAAAAAGCACCGGGATACTCATCACTGAGTATGACTTACTGGCCTCTCCATCATCAAGCAGTACGGGGTAGGAAACACCTTGCTCCTCGACAAAAGCACGCACCCCGGAAAGAGCGTCCGCTCCTTTGTCGACAGCTATAGCGAGAAGGCGGAAATTCTTGTCCTTGAATCTGGCGTATAAGGTATTCACCTCGGGCACCGATTCCCTGCAAGGGGGACACCAGGTAGCCCAGAACTCGATCACCACGACTTTCCCTCTCCACTCGGCCAGACTCACCTTATTGCCCTGAAGGTCGCTGAGAGTAAAGTCGGGGGCTTTCGCGCTTTCCCCCACCCTTTCCCCGCCTCTTTGGCACGATGCCGTCAGAACGGCGATGAGGAAGGCCACTGCGATAACCGACGCTCTACCGGCGACAGCACCGCTCAACACACGTAACCTGCTCTGACTTGCCAACGGAAGTTCTCTCTCAGGAGGCGAGAAGGGAATCGATCTTTGCCTTGAGTTGAGGTTTCGGGACCGCACCCACAATCTGGTCCACTTTTGCGCCGTCCTTAAAAAATATTATTGTGGGTATGCCCATTATCTTATAGCGGCTCGCAATGTCCGGGTTCTCATCGGTATTCAATTTTGCCACTTTTATCTTCCCCGTATATTCCTTGGCAAGCTCCTCGACAGTCGGAGCTATCATCCTGCACGGCCCGCACCATACCGCCCAGAAATCGACCATCACCAGCCCCTGATTCTGCGTTATCTCTTTATCCCAGGACGAAGTTGTTACATCAACAATACCTTCTGCCATAAGAACCTCCTGAAGTGTAATAGTCTATAATTATATTGACAGGCCATTCTTTTTGTCAACGCGAGCGCCGGTTCGGAGGCCTGAGGAAGGTGCTCCCGTGAGTCTCGCCGGCCGCCAAGCGCCTTCGCCGGGCAAGAAAAATGCTCTGCCCTGCGGCAAAAAGAGAAAAGGAGCTATGCTATGCTATTTTTTGTGCGCAATATCTGGTTCAAGGAGGAACCATATGGAAGTGACGGTCAAATTGATAGACAAGGAATTCGATTTTCTTACCGGGATGAAAGACGAAGAGGGGGTGCTCTACGGCAAACCAACGTCTCTGGAGGACGCAATTCACGAGTGTATCAGGATGGCGATGTTCGATGAGAGCGAGAAGGATGCGGCAGAGGAAGGTATGTGAGGAAGACGCCCGGAAGCCCCTGCTCAGCGTGCCGCACAAAGTTGACAAGAGGGCATGGGGAAATGTTATTTTATACGCGGCTGAAGGCTCGTAGCTCAGGGGGAGAGCGCTTCCTTGACACGGAAGAGGTCGGCGGTTCGAAACCGCCCGGGCCTACCATTTAAATCAAAGGCTTACAGGATTCGTAAGCCATTTTTTTGTCCCCAGTTTGCCCATGCATCTCAGTTTGATTTTTTTCCTGAAATATAAACCGGTTTTAACATTCATTGACTATCGATTCCTCCTTCCACTGAATACTTTCAAAAGATCTGAGGTGATGATAAGACCCGTCATATTCGCCGCTCGGGTTTTCTCAGGAAAGGCGCCTGTTTCGGTCAATAATGGCCAGCTACAGCCTCTGTTTGTGACACGCAGATGCCCTAAAAGTTTTCAGTGATTGACAGGAGAGAGGAAAATGCTAGAATGAAATTAAGAGAAAGAGTCCCGACAAAGCCAAACCCTCCGTGAGGAGGGCACAGAAAGCGGCAGGTCTTTTGTGGTTGAGATGGCCGAGCTACCGAAGGATTAACCTTTGTATGCTCGGCTCTTTTGTTTCTGCACAGCGAGAAAGGGGGCAGTCATGAGGAGACATTCCTTAAACGGCAGTTTTCGGTCGGTGATGGTTGTGCTTTTCGTCTTTGCGATGACCGCTTTGGCAGTCTCTCCGGCCAGGGCCGAAGAGAGGTCTATCACACTGCCGAAAGGGACAATCGTCGAACGTGTTCATGAGGGGCATTATACCTTCATGCTCCCGGATGGGCAGACGATCGAAGCACGAGGCTGTGACATGAAGAAAGGCCAAATCGACCATCTGGAGATCACTGATACGGCGCGTCCGGAGAGGGCTCCTGCATTCGGGAATCAAGGAACACTGACGGAATGCGAGACCCTCAGCGAGGATGAGGTGGAGAACTCAGTTCCGGGTGATTACATGGTGATCGACGGTGAAGCCCGGTCGCTGCCTGCCAAAATCGTCTACGAAGGGATGTAAAGCGCGCGAGGGAAAAAGCGCTGCTCTTCGGTAATGTAAGGGCGCGGGAAGAGCCCCGTCGAGGTTCTCTGATTGTAACCAAGACAACCCCGCCCTTGCAGTCTTCCTCACATACAGTTTTTTCAACGATCCTTTTCAGGTCTTTTGCAATTCTGCAAAGAACCGGTTTTACAATTCTCATTTCTGCGAAAGCGTATTCAGGAAATCTCTGATATTTCAATGGGTTGGATTTGGCATGAAAGCTGCTTATTGTATTGTGAAGACGGAAGGAAGGAGGACAAAGAGATGAAGACGAGGGAGATGGCAAAAAGGATGGCATACATAGGGGCGGGCGCTGGGCTGGTTCTCTTTGCGGTGATGGGGCTG
>JAMCWJ010000069.1 GCA_023475105.1 Nitrospirota bacterium | reverse complement strand
ATCGAAAAGAAGAAGGACGAAGGGCCACTTAAGGAAGACGGTCCTCGGTGGTTTCACCTTCTCCGTATATTCCCTCACAATCGAGATCCCGACGGTCGGGATGCCCTCCGCCTCGATCGCCCTCTGTATCAGTCCCACGGCCTGATTGCAGGTGCCTCAGCCGGGCGTGAGCAGCACCGCATCGACGCCGTCGGCCTTCAGAAGCCCCGCCACTTCAGGTGCGGTCTTCCCGATGAGCTCCCGGAGACGGGGGCCGAGGATATGGCCCATGAATCCATAGTGCTTGTCTGCGACCTTGCCTATTATGCCCTCATGTTCGAATTCTCTGAGCCTCTCGATCGGAAAGACGATGTTGATGTCGAGGTCTGCATCCCTGTGGTCATAGTAGTCGTGGGTGATCATCAGGTCCGAGACCGGCCGTTTCCCGTCGATTATCCGGAATGAGGCGTCCCCATTCGGGTCTTTCATATCGAAGGGAGGCTGGTTCCTCCGATGGACCCCTGCGGTCGTGACAACGGCTATTCCCGAACTGCTCAGCAGCTTTTCTACGGGGGTCCAGGGTATCCCCTCCGATTCCTGCGGTTCGTATCTGCCTACGAAGAATTTCTGCACAAAGGGGAAGCGCGTGGCGAGCCTTGCGATCAGCCGGTTTTTGATCCTCGAAACCTCTGTCATGGAATCTCCCGACCGCACAATCCGGCCTCAGAATATGCCGCAGATCTCGAGCCAGTGCCTTGCATCCATGGCTGCCATCGCCCCGCTTCCGGCCGAGGTGACGGCCTGCCGGTACGTGTTGTCCTGGACTTCGCCGCAGGCAAAGATGCCCTCGACGCTCGTCCTGGTCGTTCCGGGCTCGGTGACGAGATAGCCGTTTTTGTCGATGTCCAGTATCCCCTGAAATATCGAGGTATTGGGGTTGCGTCCGATCGCGACAAAGACGCCGGAGCAAGGCAACGTCTCCTCCTGCCCTGTCGCCACGTCCCTGACTCGCACGCCTGTCACGCCCGTCGTCCCGACATCCCCGAAGACCTCTTCGACGACGCAGTTCCATTTTATGCGGATCTCCGGGTTGTCGACGACGCGGTCGCTCATGATCTTCGATGCCCTGAACTGCGCCCTCCTGTGGACGATCGTCACCTGCGAGCCGAGCCTGTGAAGGAACAGCGCCTCCTCGAGCGCGCTGTCACCGCCCCCGACGACCACGACCGGCCTGCCCCGAAAAAAAGGCCCGTCGCAGACAGCGCAGGCGCTCACCCCATGGCCGCGGAGACTTTGCTCCGAAGCAAGGCCGAGCCATTTATAGGAGGAGCCGGTGGCGATGATCACGGAATGAGCGCGACGGAGCTCTCCGTCCGCGGTCCAGACCCTGAACGGCCTTTCGACAAAGTCCACCTTGCCGACGGAGCCCCGGACGATGCGGGCGCCGAAACGCACTGCCTGAGCCCGCATCTTCTCCATCAGTTCCGGCCCCCTTGTGCCTTCGGGAAAGCCGGGGAAATTCTCTATGTCCGTGGTGCTGAAAAGCTGGCCGCCCGGTTCCGGCCCCTCGATCACTATGGGGCTGTTTTGGGCCCTTCCCGCGTAGATGGCGGCGGTGAGTCCGGCAGGCCCCGAACCGATGATCATGACCTTGTGAATGTCTGCGTCCATTCCTCGCCTCCTTTCTTCGCGGAAAGTCGCCTCTCTTTACATTATAGCGCCAAAAGCAAACCTGCAAGCGAACAAGCTGACAAGCGAACAAGCCTACAAGCGAACAGGCGATAAACAGCACGGCGCGACAAGCCTCTGTCCGTCATTCCCGCGCAGGCGGGAATCCAGAGACCGGACTGCCGGATTCCCTTTTTCCCCATTCACCTTTTTCTCCCCTTTACCCATCACCCATTACCGTTATTGAATTGCCTATTATTTATTAATGCTTCCGGGCACTTTTGGCGGGCCCGAGACATTAAAAAAAATTAATTGAAAAGTTTTCGTGCGATATGCTAGTGTGTCCGGTCATTGCGTGTGACAGTTTGAGCGAGCTATCAGAGAGGAAAGGAGGTGAATAAGTCATGAAAAAGATCATATCGCTTTTGGCAGCCCTGGTATTTTCTTTCTCCATTATGACCGTTGCCATCGCTCAGGAGAAGGCCGCACCGGCTCCGGCAGCCACAAAGGCTGAGGAAAAGAAAGCCGAACCCGAGAAGAAGGAGACAACGAAGAAGAAGAAGAAAGCAACAAAGGCCAAGAAGTCGAAGAAGGCAAAGAAGAGCAAGGAAGAAAAGCCTGCGGAAGCACCGGCAGAAACACCGGCGAAGTAATTTTCGGGAGGGCAGGCGGATATATCACCTGCCCTTTTTCTTTGTTCGAAACCCTACCGCATACGCAGATTCCACCAACAACTCTGCATGAGGATGCATGCGAACGGTTTCAGCGGGTTTGAAACGGGTTTGCAGGGTACTTGAAAAAAAAATCTTCTTTTGTTAGAATCTCAGCCATGCGAAAAAGGACCTTTTATCTTTTAGCTCTTCCCCTCGTCCTCACTGTCTCCGGTCTCTTCCTCTTCCAAACTCCTGCAGTCTCCGAGGAAGGCTGCGTCACCGCCCAGTGCCACCCGACGCTTCTGAAGGGAAAAGACGTCCATCCCGCGGCGCAGGGCGGTTGCGACACCTGCCATGAATCCACGGCAAAGCCGCATCCCCAGCCGGGCAAGAAGACCTTCAAGCTGGTTCAGGAGCCTCCCGCACTCTGCGCAATGTGCCACACCCCGTTTGGGAAAAAACCCAACATTCATCCTCCCGTGAAAGACGGCATGTGCACGACCTGCCACAACCCGCATTCCTCCGACCAGCAAAAGCTGCTCGCGCAGCCCATGAAAGACCTCTGCCTGACATGCCATTCAGACAAGGCGAGTTTCAAATATCTCCATGGCCCTGCTTCGGCAGGCGACTGCACCGCGTGCCACACGCCCCATGAATCGGACAACAAGAGGCTGCTTCTAAAGGAGCAGCCGGATCTGTGTTTTGGCTGCCATACCGACATGCAGGAGGCGCTGAAGAAAAAGACCGTGCACCCTGCGGTGCTGGGCGGGTGCACTTCCTGCCACAACCCGCACGGCGGCCCGTATAAGAAATTCCTGTCAGCGGAAGGCGAAAAGCTCTGCGCCCAATGCCATGCCGAGATGGTCGAGAAAATCGGAAAGGCAAAGGTGGTGCATCCCGCGGTGATGCTGGAGAAGGGATGCGCGACATGTCATTCCCCCCATGCCGGCGACAATGAAAAGCTCCTTGTGAAGTCCGGTAAGGACCTCTGCTTTGAATGCCACAAGGACGTGATAAAGAAGAACATGACGGTCATCCACGGGCCGATCAAGGCGGGAGGCTGTACGCCCTGTCATTCACCCCATGCCTCGCAATACGACAAGCTTCTGGTGAAGGAATTCCCTGAAGATATGTACGTTCCCTATACCGACAACGAGTACGAGCTCTGCTTCAGCTGCCACAACCGGGACCTGCTCCGTTACCCCGAAACGTCCTTTGCCACAGGGTTCAGGGACGGCGAAAGGAACCTGCACTATCTCCATGTGAACAAGAAAGACAAGGGGAGAAGCTGCAAGATCTGCCACAACATCCACGGCGGCACTAACCCGAAGCTGATTGCGGACAGCGCGCCCTTTGGCAAATGGGCCCTGCCGATAAAGTTCACGAAGACCGATACGGGCGGAAGGTGTGCGCCGGGCTGCCATAAACCGTACAGTTACGACCGGAAGACCCCCGGCAAGACGCCTGAAGCGGCAAAGCCGAAGGCAGAAGAAAAAGGGAAAGAAGAAGGAAAAGAAAAGAAGTAGAAGAAGCTCACCAGCTCACAAGCAAACAAGCCACAAGCGTACAGGCTGTCTCCAGTCACCGATCACTAAGCACTAAATCACCAGTCACTAATTAGCGTCTGTCCACAAAGTAGAAAGTTGTCATCCTCGGGCTTGACCCGGGGATCCAGACGCTGTCCTCTTGAAGAAGGGGAACCAGTACAATTTCAAAACAAAGTGAAATCCTGCCACCTCCGGGGTGGAAGAAAACGGTGAATGGGTAAAAAGGCAAAAAAGTTAAGAGATAAAAAGGTGAAAAGGTAAGAGTAACGCCCCTCTATCCGCGGGCTTCTCTCATCAGTTCCAGGAACTTCCCGGCCGCTTTGCGGTCGATTCCGATCAGACGCATGTATTCCGCTTCGGCATTCCGGAGGTCTTTCCTCTTCAGGTAGACGAGTCCGAGGTTATAATGGGCCTCGATATAATCGCGTTTCAGACTTATGGCCCGCACGAAATAACCTTCGGCCTCGTCGAACATGTCCTTCGAGGCGTAGGCGACGCCCATGTTGTTGTATGCCTCGGGATAATCCGGCTTGAGCTTCAGGGCGGTCCGGTAATGCCACATCGCCTCGTCGATCATGCCTTTTGAGACAAGGGCGATGCCGAGGTTGTTATGCACGTCCGGGTCATCCGGTTTGAGGCGCAGCGCGATCATGAAATGTTCGATCGCCGGGTCCGTCATACCCTCTGCATTATAAACGATGCCGAGGTTGATCTGCGCATCGGCATAGTCCGGCCTCAAACGCAGGGCGGTCAGGAGCTCTTCTGCCGCGCGGTCGTTCATGCCCCTGGCATTGTAGAGAAAGCCGAGGTTGTTATGGGCCCTTGCATTGCCCGGCGCCTTCCGAACCACATCTTCCCACAGGGTGACCGGGTCTTGCCACACCCTATTCCTTGCATAAGTCGCTGCTGCGAGCGCCGCGACCGCTGCCAGTGCCAGGGCGAGCACTGCCTTGTCCGCACCGGGCAGTCTCCTCCGGAGCGCCGGGAGAGCCGCATACAGGGCCGAAGAGATTGCGATAAAGGCGCCGACCGACGGCAGGTAAAGCCTGTGCTCGAATATCACGTCCACGATCGGGATGAGGCTCGACTCGACAGAGAGCGCGAGAAAGAACCAGAGGATGCCGAAGGCGGCCAAACGTGGATAGCGGATACTGAATAGTGAAGGGGAAATAGGGTCTGCCCCCCCTTCGGTCCCCCCCTTACTAAGGGGGGGGTGGGGGGGTATGCTCCCTGCTCCCCGCGTTTTATACAGCAGATAAACCGCACTTCCGAAGATCGACAGCAGGAGCAGGAACGAGAGAAAGACGGGCGGCGTGAAAAAGGAATGGTACACCCGATAGTCGTAATCTAGGTTCTGGCCTATGGGGAGGAAAAGGAGCCGCAGGTAGTCGACGATCACCCTCATCTCCGTCATCAGATAGTCCCCCCGGGATATCGCCGTCTGGACCCGCGTCTTCTCGCTCAGGTCCGACAGCACTTGCCCCAGGGGTTTGTCGACGTGGACCATGCTCAGTGGAATGATCGCGAGGGTCACCAGGACCGGGATAAGGAAAAGGAGTTTTTTCTTCAGTGACGCTCCGAAAAAGAGGAACTCATAGAGGAGTATCATGATCGGCAGGGTGAAGGCGATCTCCTTTGTCATCATCGCAAGGACGGCAGATACCAAAGACAGAAAATAGCTTGCCAGCCTGCCGGCTTGCCGGCTTGAAAGCCTGCCCTTGACGTACAGCACGAGCGACAGCAGATAGAAGAGCGTTGCGAGGGAGGTGAGCCTCTGGACGATATACGTCACCGCCTGGGTCTGCACCGGATGGGCCACAAAAAGGAGCGCGGAGAAAAGGGCGACAAACCGTGGGTCGTAAATCGTAAATCGTGAACCGTTTTGCGACTCCTGATTTTGGTTTCCTGACTCTTCACGTTTCACGCCTAACGTTTCACGTCCGAAAAACGGCGTTCTGAACGTCAGCATCACGAGGAAATAAACAAGCATAGCGTTCAGGAGGTGGATGGCGAGGTTCACGATATGGTAGCCGGTCACGGCGAGCCCTCCGAAATGGTAGTTGAGCGCAAAGCTCAGATGCCCGAGGTACCTCCGGGGGTTGTGGTTGAACCCCGAGGTGTCCTTCAGGAAGTTCGCAAGGTTATGTATGACGGGGTTTTCCGAAATATTGTTAAAGTCATCGAACTGGAAGGGGACGGAGAAGGTGTTCGCGTACGCGATGAGTCCTGTCGCGATAATGAGGAGAAGAGCGAGAAAGGTCTTTTTCATCGGGTTACTTGTTTCACGAGTATCGGCGGGACAGAGTCCCCGGGCTCATTCTCGCTTTGCTCCGAGGTCTTTTGCCTCTTCATAATTCGTAGACGTATTGAAGGACTATCGGCAAAAGAAAACCGCCCGGAGACCCCGTCCCGCTCGTATAAGATCCGGCCGCATGATCCAAGAACTCGGGAGAGATATCCGGCTCGAAGGGCAAGACCCCGGGTTATGTGGAGGTCCACAAGGGCGGACCTCACCAATACATGAATACATGGGAATAAAGTGTTCTTAGGTTCACAGACCAGGCTACAGTTAGAGGAGGGCTATTGTCTTGCCGAGAGACGGAGGCCTCTCCCGAGCAAAAGAAGACTTATGCATTCCCTGGGCTCGTTCTCGCTCCGCTCCGAGGTTCCGAGTTCATGAAGTTTGCGGGCCAGTATGAGTTTCCTTTCTTTCGCCGCCGTCTTCCCAGGCCCTGCGTTCCACGGCGTCAAGCCTCTCCCTGAGCATCCCGATTTCCTGCGCCAGACGGTTGTTCTTCTCGCTCAGCGAAGAGATGACGATCGAGAAATGCAGCAGAAGGACGATGAGGAATCCTATGGCGAGGAGAAACAGGAAGGAGGGGGGATAATAAATGTGGAAGACCCTCGCAATGAAGTGGAGGAGGGGCCTCCAGAGGGAAAAGACGACGAGCACCACCGAGGCGGCAAGCCATATGAGGCTGTAGCGCTCCTTGAGATGGCTGCGCCTGATCAGCTCGATGACGATCAGGAAGATCGACAGGCTGCCGATGATCGATACGATCTGAACAAGATCCATTATGCAGGTATACTAAGGGAATTTCTTGAGCAAATCAACGAAAATTGCGAGGAGCACCTTCACCATGTAATAGATGGCCCTCGGCACCGTGATCGACGATTTCCCTGCGACGCGGGGGGCCATCCTTGCTGCGACCTCCTCTATTTTGAGGCCTTTCTTATGGGCCAGGATAAGCGCCTCGACTTCGGGATAATCCTCCGGATATACGGAAGAAAAGAAGTCGATCGCTCTGCCCCCGTAGACCCTGAAGCCGGATGTGGTGTCCGTGAGCCGCTTGCCCACAAGGGTCGAGACCACGAAAGACAGTATCTTCGAGCCGAGTCGCCTTTGAATGGAAGAGGTGAACCCGCTATCGGAGAGGAAGCGGGAACCGACGACAAGGTCGGCCTTGCCCTGCTCGAAGGGCCTGAATATCTTCGGGATCTCTTCCGCGCTGTGCTGGCCGTCGCCGTCGAACTGCACGACCGCGTCATAGCCTTCGCTGAGCGCATAGAGGAACCCCGTCTGCATGGCACCCCCGATCCCCAGATTGTAAGGCAGGTCTATCACCTTTGCCCCGAGACTTTTTGAGGCAGCCGAGGTCCCGTCCCGGGACCCGTCGTTGATCACTACGAGATCCCCGGCAGGGAAATGTTCCCGCAGGTCTTCGAGCACCCCCCGGATGCAGCCCTCTTCGTTGTATGCAGGCACTACCACAAGGATCTTCACAAATCAGTCCCTCAGCATGAGTTCGCGCGCTGATATGCGGTGCCTTTTCAGAAGCGCCCTGTACTCGCCGGCGCCTATGCGTCTCCTGCTCCATATCTCCTTCCTCTTCTTCAGCATCGAAGGAAGCCGGGCCAGGGCCTCTCCGTACGCCCTTATCACGACCGAGGCCAGCCCGGATGCGCTGCTCTGCTCCGCCAGCCTCGCGACGCTACCCCTGCCCGAGAGCAGGCCGTAGACCTGCACGAGGTACCTCCAGAGGGTGTACAGGGGGAAGAGGAGGACCGACGATGCGGGGAAATCCTTCAACAGGACCCAGAAGCGGTTGCGCTCGACATAGCGCGCCTTGAAGGCCGAGTGCCTGCCGCCGGTGCCGGAGTAAAGATGGCGCACTACAGCGGCCGGCGCAAAGACCGCCTTCCAACCTGCGAGCCTTGCCCGCAGCCCGAGGTCCGAGTCCTCGCAGTAGGAGAAGAAGTCTTCGTCGAAATATCCCAACTCCCTCAGCATATCGCTCCGGTAAAGGGCCGCGCAGGCGCTCGGGAAAAGCACCTCTCCGATCCCGTCGAACTGGCCCCTGTCCGTTTCACCGTGGCCCCTCTGCCGCGACATGCCGTCGGGGTAGATCAGCATACCCGCGGAATCGAGCTCGCCGCTGTCCCTTCCGAGGTAGATCTTTGACGCCGCCATGCCGATCGTGCTGTCGGCCTCGGAGGCCTCGTATAACGCTTCGAGCCAGCCGCTGTCCGCGATCGTGTCGTTGTTCAGGGTCGCGACATACCGTGAAGAAGACGCGGCGAAGCCCCTGTTGTTCCCGCCGGCAAAGCCGGCATTCTTTTCGAGGGCGATCACCTTTACCCAGGGAAACTCCTTTCCAAGAAGAGCGAGGGAGCCGTCGGTCGAGCCGTTGTCAACCAGGATCACCTCGAAATCCCTGAAGGTCTGGCAGGCGAGGGACCGGAGGCAGTCGGGAAGATACCTCTCGCCGTTCATGTTCGCGATGATGACCGAGATTGCCGTCATGTCTTACGTGGCATAGCGTACAAGCCTACAAGCGAACAAGCTCACAAGCCTCCTTTATGCGTCATTCCCGCGCAGGCGGGAATCCAGTTCATCTAACTCTTCCACCCCGGAGGTGGCAGGATTCCACTGTATCCCCGGGTCAAGCCCGAGGATGACAACCCATTCACCTATTCACCTTTTTGTCTTTTACCCTTTTCGCCGATATCCTTCCAATAATTCTTCATACGCTGATTCTATTTGGTTCATAGTCGCGGCGAGGCTGAAATGGCGGTTCACAAAGGCACGGCCCCCCTGCGAGAGGTTCTCTGCAAGCTCCCTGTCGCCGAGAACACCGAGGACCGCTGCGGCAAAGGCCTCCGCACCGTCTGCAACGAGGAGGTCCCTGCCCGGGACCGCTCCTATCCCTTCATTTCCATAGGGAGTGGTCACCACCGGGGCGCCCGCTGCCATGGCGTCGAGGACCTTCACGATGATCCCTCCTCCCACGAGGACAGGCGCGACAAAGACCGAGGCCTTTTTATACCATTCCTCGGTGTTTTCCACAAAGCCGGTCACTGTGACCATCGGGTCCTTCCCGGGAAGCGAGGTCAGGTCCACGGGCGGACCGTAGCCCGCGATAATGAATCTCGCTCCGGGGCGGGTCTTCCTTACCAGAGGAAAGACTTCCCGGTAGAAGTACAGGGCTGCATCGACGTTCGCCTTCCGGTATTTGTACGAGGCGAGAAAGAGTATCGTGTCCGCCTCCTTCGCAACGTTTCTTCCGGCGAGGTCCATGCCTGCAGGGACAGGCACTGTCTTCACCCTCAGCCCCGCATCGATGCCGAGGAGATAGTCCCTGTCGTATTCGGAGAGGGTGAAGACCATGTCGAACCTTTTCATGATCCTTCGCTCCACGGCCCGGGTAACACGGTATCTGAGGAGGGCGAGGAAGCGTTCGATACCCCGGACCCGCCCGATCGTCCTTTCCGCGGGTTTCGTGATCACGTCGTGGGCGTCGAGTATCATTGGGGTCCGCCCTTTCCCGATCATCAGGGCCGACTCTACCCATTCGACCTGCACCATATCGAAGCGTCCGCTGCGGGCGAGTTTGGCCGCGTACCGGCTGAAGCCGATGTAGTTGAGTCCGAGTCTTATCAGGTCCGGAAGTCCCCTCTCACTTTCATCCTTCGTCCTGTAGCTATAGGGGTATACTTTCCTGCAGTAAGGTCTCAGTCCCTCGAGGGCCGGAATTTCGCACTCTTCGACCCTCGAGGCGAGGTGTATCTCGTGTCTCCGGGAAAGGTTTTTTATGATCTCATAGACGTAGCGGCCCCCTGCATGGGTCGCCTTTTCCCCGGGCAAAAAAAGGCTGACGAAGAGGAGCTTCAACGAGGCGTCCGGTCTAAAGTCCCTGCTCCCTTCCGTAGCTGTCGTCCAGCCTCAGGATGTCGTCTTCTTCCACATACTCGCCGTTCTGGACCTCGATGATTTCGAGGGGGACTTTGCCGGGGTTTTCGAGCCTGTGGAGGGTCGACTTGGGGATATAGATGCTTTCGTTTTCGTGGACGAATTTTATCTCTTCGCCGATCGTCACGCGCGCCGTGCCCTTGATCACGACCCAGTGCTCGCTCCGGTGGTGGTGCATCTGGAGGCTGAGCTTCTCGGCCCTGTTCACGACGATCCGCTTGATCTTGTAACGCTCGCCGTCTTCGAGGACCGTATAGCTGCCCCAGGGCCGGTAGGTCGTGGTATGCTCGGAGGCCTCGGAGCGATCCTGCGCGCTCAGCGCCTCGACGAGTCCCTTCACTTTCTGGGCGTCGCCGCGCTTTGCAACGAGTATCGCGTCGTCCGTCTCGACGACGAGCAGGTCTTCGAGGCCGACCGCCGCGATCAGCCTCTCGTCGCTTATGATGAGGGAGTTCCTGGTGTCGCGGGCGAGCACATCGCCGATCTTGACGTTCCCCGAGTCGTCTTTTGGGAAGACCGAGAACATCGCGTCCCAGGAGCCGACGTCGTTCCAGTAAAGGTCCATCGGCATCGTCACGACCTTCTCCGACTTTTCCATGATCGCGTAATCGACCGATATATCGGGCATCTCCCCGAAGCGGGAAAGCATTTGTTCATAGCCCGTCTCGTAGAGGGCGAAGATTTCCGGGGCGTATCTCCTCAACTCTTCTTCGGCGGTGTCGATCCTGAAGGCGAACATCCCCGAGTTCCAGTAATACCCGCCGCGTTTCAGATACTTTACCGCAGTCTTGCGGTCCGGCTTTTCGATGAAGCTGTCGACGTGATAATAGTTCGCCGCAGCGCCTTTCGTCCGCCTGTTTCCGCTCCCCTCCCTGCCGGCCTTTATATAGCCGTAGCCTGTTTCCGGATAAAGCGGCTTGATCCCGAAGGTGACGATAACGCCCTTTGCAGCGAGTTTACCGGCGGCTTTGAGGTGCCGGAGGAACTTTGCCTCGGGTTCGATGATGTGGTCCGAAGGCGAGACGAAAATGACCTCTTTGCTTCCGCAGCCGAGCTTGTCGACGCAGAACCTGAGGGCAAGGGCGATGGCCGGGGCGGTGTTCCTTTTTTCGGGTTCGAGGACCATGTTGCCGATGTCGCTCTCGGACAGGGGTTCGAGGTCCGCCTTCACGTGGAACCGGTAGTCGCTGTTCGTCATGATCACGATGTCCTCGGGCGCGGCCGCCTTCAGGAGGCGCGAGACCGTCTGCTGGATGAGCGAGCCCCTGTCGAAGGCGCAGGGCGGCCCGTCTCCGCGGGCATTGATCTTCATGAACTGCTTTGGGTAGTTCTTTCTCGAAAGCGGCCAAAGCCGCGTCCCGCTCCCGCCTGCAAGGATGACAGCCTTCACGAAACACCTCCCTTAGCCTTGGTTTTTGTCACGAACACTGAACTATGAGCAATGAGCCAAATGTTGTTACTAGTCATTGGAACTTATCTCAAAATTCGGTCTCTCATCTTACCGTTTCAGTCGTCATTCCCGCGCAGGCGGGAATCCAGTTGTTCACCGTTTTCTTCCACCCCGGAGGTGGCAGGATTGCACTTCTCTTTCCATGAATTCTCTGTAGCTCCCGAGGCTTTCTTCGTCCGAGGCCTCGAACCTCATGACGATCACGGGTTGTGTATTGCTCACCCTGACGAGGCCCCAGCCCTTTTCGAAGACGACCCTGATGCCGTCCGTCGTATCGATATCCCTGATGACATGACCTCCCGTTCCGTTGTCCCGGTATTCGAGGAACTTACGGACCACCCGCTCCACGACCTCCCCCTTCATCTCCTCCGCGCAGTCTACCCGCATCTCGGGGGTGTGGAACATGCGTGGGACATCCGACAGAAGCGCTGCGATGTCCCTGCCGCTTTTTTTCATGATCTCGACGAGCCTGAGGGTCGTATAGATTGCATCATCATAGCCGAAATACCTTTCCGCGATAAAGATGTGGCCGCTGAACTCGCCCGCAAGGAGCGCCTTCTCGTCCCTCATCTTCTGCTTGATCAGGGAATGCCCCGTCTTCCACATGATCGGGGCGCCGCCGTGAGCGCGCACGTCGTCGAACATCGCCTGCGAGCATTTCACGTCGCCGATGATCCCGGCTCCGGGGTTCCGCCCGAGGATATCGCGGGACAGGACGATCATCAGCTGATCGCCCCAGACGATCGCACCCTCCCTGCTGACGACGCCGATCCTGTCGGCGTCTCCGTCATAGGCAACTCCGAAATCGGCCCCGGATTCCCTTGTAGTCGTGATGAGGTCCTGCATGTACTCCACCACTGTCGGGTCCGGATGGTGGTTCGGGAACCTGCCGTCGGGTTCGCAATAAAGGGAGATGACCTCGCAGCCCAGAGCGCCGAGCAGGCCCGGGACGATGGGGCCTGCCGTGCCGTTTCCCGCATCCACAACGACACTGAGCCTCCTGTACTTGCGGTCCGCAAGAGGCGAAAACTGCCTGAGCATATACGCATTGTATGCCTCTATTATGTCGTAGTGGGCGACGGCCGCCTTTTTCTCACCTTCCCCTTCTCCCCTGTCGGACATGATTTCTTCCCTGATCGCCTGGATCGCGCTGCCGTGGAGCGTCTCTTTGCCTGCGCTCAGCTTGAAGCCGTTATACTCGGGCGGGTTATGGCTTCCGGTCACCATGATGCCGCCGTCGAGGTCGAGGTGATGGAGAGAGAAATACTGAAGCGGGGTAGGGCAGACGCCGATATCCACGACCTCGAACCCCGCAGAGACCATGCCCCGGATGACCCCTTCCGCGAGTTCGTCCGAGCTGAGCCTCACGTCCCTGCCGACACTCAGCCTCTTCGCCCCGGGCTTGGTTCCTTTCAGAAAGACGGAGAAGGCCCTGCCGATCCTGAAGGCGACGTCCCTGTCGAGGTCTTTCCCGACCACTCCCCTGATGTCGTACTGTCTGAAGATTTCGTCCTTGATCTTCACGCTATATTGCCTGTTTTACAGTCCACGCCGTCTTTTCAGGTGATTCCGAGAGAAATCTAGGTCAATTATATCACGAAAGAGGTTTATGCTCCGGCAGGTGTTTCAGATGTTCATGCCGAGCATTTACTGCCGGCAAAGAAGTCCCGAGCCCATTCGGCTTTTCCTTTGGACAGGTTATTATACCGGGAGGCAGGCGGAACGTGAAGCTGCGACCTCTTTAATTGGGATGCGAGCCCTATCCGGAAAACCTGTTTCAGCCTTCAGAACCATTCAGATGGGTCATCATTTTTGCAAGTATCCGTTCCGCCGTTATCGTAGAATTGTCCACATCTTTGCTATAGCTGCAATAATCCGGAGAGAGAGAGATGACTTTGACACCGGTCCCGAAGGTACCGATCTCGGCAGCGGACGTAGGTGCGAAAAAGCTGAGATTCTTGACCTTTTGCGATATCGCCAGGTGGACTGCTAGGCTATCACTGGCAATCACATAGTCACACGCTTTAATGATCGCTGCAAATTCCAGAAGACTGTTGCCATTGCCCGCGTCGAAGAGTCTTTCAGAGCTGATAATGCTCCTGATCCTCCGATGCCTTTCCTCTTCTTCCTTACCTCCGAGCAGGTATACCGCAGTCTTCCTTCCGGAGACCTCCAGGGACAGCAGTTTTCTGATTAAAGCGACGGTCTCTTGAAAGAGCAGTTCTTTTGATTGCCATCTCGATCCTGCCCCGCTGTTGATGCCGATCGAAAAATAGTTGCCGCCAAACCGGCGGGCCATGGCTTTCTCGATCAGTGGGGAGTTGAAAAAAGCCGGCTCCTTTATCTCGATGCCGAACATTGAGGCGAAAATTTGATTATGCTCTCTCCTGTTCAGTTTCTTCAGTTCGTCGGCCCTGGTCTTGCCGAACCGCGAAATGAGGCCCATGTCGAACCAGACCTCAGCACTGTCCGTATACACCGGCTTCCCCTCCTTGAGATACGCGCCGATGATCTCCCTGTATCTGACGCCGTCGAGCAAGGAGAGGAGTTCGACCTCGTCATCCAATGAGATGACGAGGTCGAACATGGTCTGCGACAAGTTTCTCGGCATTTCGGCTACGAGTAATTCCGAAATATAGGGGTTGAACCTCAGGAGGTCGAAGGAGGCAGAAGAGGTGAGCCACCAAATTTTAGGGCTGTCGTATTTCCTGTGGAGCCCCGGGAGGATGTAGGACGTCCTGACTACGTCGCCGAGCGCGCCGACTTTGAGAATGAGGATGTTCATGAAATTTGCTGTTAAGTCAATTTCTCTTAAGAAGTTTCGTCAAGATATTCCCTGGCTTTTTCTCTGACATTACGAGATCTCCTTTCGCGTCCGGCATCCGAACGCAAAACTCAGGGCTTAAATGCTTGTAAGTTTTGATTGGGCCATCTTGCCTCTTTAACATGACTGCGACCATTTGAACCGGTTTAATTTTTCCAAGCTCAATGAAATAGTCGTCCAACCTTGCAACAAAGTCGATAAACGTCTTGTCCCATGGGTTTTTTAGAGCAAAATTATGGCCAAAAGATCTTCCGACAAAAACAGGCACCAAACAACTGAAACCGATAAAGAGATCAAAAGTGAAGGTTTTCATGAGCAAGGGCAATATATCCTGACTCCTGATCCCCTCGAATCCTTCCTTTGAACAATCCCAATCTTCATAGAGCGCTTCGAATCGTTTTAGCTGCTGGTTATATTTATGTTTATCCTCAAGCAAGGACCAGAATGCATGGACAAGCTCCAATGCTTCCGGCCAATGCATGTGTCCGTTTCTGCCTATCATATCGTGTATTACAAAGAAACCATCCGGATGTAGCGCCTTGTGTATCTTGTCGAACAAAATCTCAAGATCAAGGAAATGATGCAGGCTTTGATTCGCAATCACAACATTGTAGGTGTCGGCGATCGCCCATTTGTTGATATCCGTATTTAGAAACTCGAACTTCTCTGCGACCCTCTCCTTTCTTGCTAATTTTTCCCCTCTTTCCAACATGTGAGGATTAATGTCAAGGCAAACGAATCGAAACTTTCCCATGTCTTTCTTTTCAAGTATCTTTGCGAGTTTAACCTCAAAATCGCAGTTGCCAGCGCCAACACTCACTATCGAGCATCCTTTTTTTCCAAGTCCGGAAGATGCTTTCTCGATATAGTCAACAAATATGTGGTCGATATTGTCAAAACCAAGTGCCTGTATCTTTGGGCGCAAATAGTTCTGTGACCAATAGTGGAAAATGGGCGGTAACTCGTGGACGTTCTCGACTTTCGCATAGTGTGCAATTTCCTCTGCAATTTTCTTGTTAGCCGATTTTTCAGGATTGTTAGCCATAAAGAGATTTAACCCCTTAATTTCCGTGATTCACTATTTGCCATTCACTCTAAAAAGCAGTTCATTGGACTTCTGTCCGCTCTTCGTGTCTTGCAGGAAAAGAGGAAACTTTCCCGCTTTGCTATACGATTCTTTCGGCACTGCTGCGGTCACCGTCTTGCCGTTCCCCGAAACATTGCTCTCCAGCAGTCTGTTGTTCAAGACCAGAACAGTGGACGGGGTTGCGTTCTCTGTCACAGTCCAGATCGCGCTTGCTCCACCGGACTGAACGTTGAAATCCTCCCCAGCATGAATCTTTTTCGGGCCATAGTCGAGCAGCACCATAGGCTTGGGTTCTTTCACCACCAACATCAGCTCATTCGATTTCCGCTTGAGGCTCTCGTTCAACAAGTACAACGAATATTCTCCGGGCTTGGAGAATAGTTCCTTCGGCACTGTTGCGGTGACCAGCTTGCCGCCCTCTTGTACCGAACTCTTCAGTGGTATGTTGTTCAGCACAAGGCGGGCCAGCGGTGTGGCATTATCGGTCACAGCCCAGATCGCATTGTCTCCGCTCGGTTGAAGGTTGAAATCTTCTCCCGCGTATATCTCCTTCGGGCCGTAGTCCAGAAGGGTCAGGGGCAGCGACTTCAGGGCCTGCTGGAGTTTGATGATCTGCTCGTCCTTGTACACGTCGCTGAAGGCCTCGGGTCTTCTGACGTAACAGGATTCGAGAAAACTACTTCTCAGACTCTTCAGAGAGGACAAGCGGGCACTTCTCGCCTGTTTTCTCTCGATCAGTTCGTGATAGAACATGTCAGCCTCTTTCTCATAAGACCCCGAGCCCTTTGTTCTGAAGGTGAGCTTCTGTTTCTGAGCCTCGGCTGTCTTTGAGCTGTTGATCTGCTCATTTAGAGGAAGAAGACAGTCAGGATGGTACACCTCTCCCATAAAAGCTAGGGCCTTTGCCAGGGTGTCTCCCGGCCGCCTGATTAGCTCTTCAAAGAGTATTCTCTTTACCCTGCCGGAGCCTAGGGCCTCTTCGGCGAGGAGAGCGGCTTTTACATACCACAACCACACATTGAACGCCTCCTCTTCGCTGAGGTCGCGGCCGCCCATCGAAGAGAAGTTCATCAAAGATACTGCGACCTTTTTCGGCTCTCTCAGTATGTGAATGAACTTTGCCGACGGGAAGAGCCTCAGAAGGCCGTATACATAGTGAGTGTTGGCCGGCGTGCCGTCTATCCACCGGTTCTTAGGGTCAGACTCTGACCGCACGACCCTATAATTTCCCTTCTGTACATCGATGCCGAACTCTTCAAGAACAAGCTTGCTCCCCTCCACCCAGCGCTGCATGTTTCTTTTGACCATATTATCTACCATCTCTGCGAAATAGCGGTGAAAGCCTTTCTTCGGCATGGCGATCGATCCCAGATATGAATGTAGCCCCCGCCTGATCCCCTGCATGTAGAGAAGCTCAAGGTCTGTCGTGAGGTTGTCGAGCCACACAATCTCTTCCAGGGGGAGGATATTCGGGTGCTGGCCGAGACACCATGTGAGCACCGTCGTGCCCGAACGTGGACAGCCGATGACAAAAATCGGTTTTATTTCGTTATCTTTCTTGCTCACATCCGTTTTGCCTTTCACTCCTTACTATTTAGACTGTGCTCTTCACTGATTTCTATTCACCGTTCACGATTCACGATCTCCATCAATCCCTTCACCTTTTCCCGAAAGGAGTCCTGAGAGAAACGGGCCGCGACGTATTCCCTTGAGTTCCAGCTCAATTTCTTCCACAAAGACTTGTCATTATACAATTTCAAAATATGTTCGACAATTCTTTCCTTCTCGTCAGCGATGAGCATGTGCTCGTCATTGTCCGCCCCGAGCCCTTCGGCTCCCACGGGCGTGGTGACGACCGGAAGGCCATAGCTCATCGCCTCGATGATCTTGCCCTTCACGCCCGCGCCGTATCTGAGCGGCGCACAGTAGATGCGGCATTTTTCGAAATAGGGGAGGAGGTCTTTCACGAACCCGGTGAGCACGACGTCCTCGGACTTCAGTTCTCTCAGTTTCTTGTCAGGGTTTCCTCCTATGACGTAAATCTTTATGCCGGGTAGCTGCTTCTGCAGAAGCGGCATGATCTCATTCGCATAGAAGATCATGGCATCTGCATTGGGCGCATGGGAGCTGCCGACGAAAAGAAGGTCCCTTCGCTCCTCAAACGGGGTCTTCATATTCGTGATCCTGTCAATGGGGTGGTGTATGGCTACCACTTCCTTGTCAGGGACTGCCTGCTTGATCATCTCTGCCTCATCTGCGTTTACCGTCGTTACCACGTCGCTGTTCGCAAAAAGATAGAACTCCCGGCCCTTTCTTTTCTCCAGCTCGTCCGGAGAACCGCCTTCAAGTTCAAACTGCCTCTTCAGCCGGAGGTATTCGAAATCCGGCGCATGATATATCACCTTCGGAATACATTTTCTTACCGTGTCCACAAAGTGGATGGCGATGTGGGTTCTCGTGATAACGGCGCAATCGAAGAACCTGCCGTGAGTTTTCATATAATCGTCGAAGCTGTGACTTCCATAGATTACTTCGATCCCCATCTGCTGGAGCTCGGAAGAATAATGTTCATTCCGGAAAAGGTTTTCCGGCCAGAAAACCACCCGGTATCCGTCGGAGACCAGCGCGCGAAGAAAGCTATACATGAAGAAGGACCCCGCGTCCTTGTCGTAGGTCGGCACGTAATGGTCGATGACCAGAATTCTCTTGCCCCTGTTCCGGTCTCGTGCAAGGAAGACAATGTCGGGTTTGTGTTCGCACTGCCCCGCAAGTTCTCCCGACCATTTATCGACGAACTTCGGCGTGTTGAGGTCCTGATGCTTCTTCATGCCTGAAGCAGTACTTTTCCCCGCCGATACACCCTCAAAGTGGATCACGACAGATGCGGGCTGGTACATGACCTTGTAGCCAAGTTTTCTTATCGAAAAGCAGAGGTCGGTATCCTCCCAATACGCCGGTGCAAACCTCCGGTCGAAACCGCCGAACTTCTCAAAGAGGTCACGCCGCACCATCAGGGCTGCGCCTGAGCAGTAGTCCACTTCACGCATATAGTTGAACTCCGGCCTTTCCGGGTCCTGGAACTTCCCATAGTTCCATCCCCGTGCGTCTTTCCAGATAATGCCCCCGGCCTCCTGCAATCTCCCGTCGGGATAGACCAGCTTCGCTCCGACTGCCCCGCACAGTTTGTCGCGGTCAAGGGTTCCTGTCAGCGCCAAAAGCCATCCGGGAGTGACTGTTGTGTCATTGTTCAGGAACATGATGAACTCTCCCCGCGCCGCCTCTGCCCCGGCGTTGCATGATTCCACGAAACCTCGGTTTTGTTCCGCGCGGATCACTTTTATGTTCTTCACTTCGTCAAGTCTCTTTTGTGTGCTGTCCGTGGACTTGTCATCCACAACGATCATCTCATAGGAAACATCCTGTGTGTGTCTCAGTATCGAGGCTAGACAGTTCATCGTGTACAGGACCTTGTTGTGGACGGGTATGACAATCGAAACGCGAGGATCGTCAAAAGCAGGAAAGGCAAGAGGCCCGATCTTCCTTTCAAGCCTTACCCTGATTCGTCCGGGACGGATACTCAGAATGTTCCATGACTTTGTAAAGAAAGCTCTGAACCCCTCATTCCTGATTACTTTCAGCGCGTCGTTTGAGAGCCTGAGCCACCGGTTTTTCCCGGAGTTAACGTAGGTTCGCCACCGCCAGCGGAGGTGGGAGAAGTATTTCCCGTGAGTGTAAAAGAAACAGTCGTTGTTCTCGTTGAATATGAGGACGCTCCGCCCCAGAATGAGGAAGGCCATGATCTTGTGTTTGAGATATCCGCCTTCCCTTGAGAAGAGGACGACGACGCTGTCATAACGCGTGCGGGTGAGCCTGAAGAGCATTGAGAGGGCATTCATAAAGCCTGATCCGAGAGGGATGAACGTAGCGAGCCCTGTGACGGAGTCTTCGGTAGGGGAGGGGTGGACCGTGTCGGCAAGATAGTCGAGTTCGAGACCTTTGGTAAAGATTGTTTCGCGGACCACGTCGAGGGCTCTCAAGGCCTTTTCAACCTCTCCGCTTTGGATGAAAAGTACCTTTGGCATTACTCTCTTTTTCCCTCGGCCTTTTCCCTGAGTTTCTTTATCTCGGCGTCAAGACGCTCTGCCCATTTGGACTTCTCTTCCAACTCCCTTTGAAGCGCGAGGATACGTTCGTCTTTCTTTTTCACTTCCTCATTCAGCCTCATCGCCCAACCGGTGCGCTCCTCAAATTCCTTCCGAAGTGACGCAAAGTGTTCTTTTGACTTCCCTACCTCCTCCTCCAGCTTTCTTGCCCATGTGACAAGTTTCCTGACCGCATCGCCCTCGCCAAGGAAGAAAAAAGAATCCTTTGGGAGAGCGGCGATTGAAAGGCCTTCGCCGCATACTGCGATGAAATACTGTGAGCTTTCAGGAAAACCGCTTCCTTCGGCGTCTTGCGCTATTTGGACGTCTCCGTTCAGGTCCTTCAGGTTCCTCAGTCCTTTATCTTCCCGGGCCTGTCTCTTTATGAGCACGCCCTCTGTTCTGCACTGTCCGTAGATTTCGACAAAAGGAAACTGTTTTTCAAGGAAAGCCCGCAAGTCGTCGAGGTAGAACTCCTTGCGGTGGAAAAGGCTTTTCGGCACTTGCCGCTCATCCGTGTAGGTTTTCTTGTTCGGTGTCGAAACGATGAATATGCCTTCAGGTGTGAGCAACCGCCTCACTTCAGAGAGATACGATGTCTGGTCTTCTATGTGCTCAAGCACTTCAAAGGAAACCACTACATCAAACCCACGAGCAGGAAAAGGCGCATTCCTGCAGTCTCCGATGACAAATTCAATCCCGTTGCCGGCATAGTTGGACCGGGCGTACGCGACGGCCTCAGGTGAGATATCAATGCCTGTAACTTTCGAAGCGCCGGCCTTTCTCAGGACTTCCGCTCCATAGCCTGCGCCGCACCCGAAGTCAAGGACCCTTTTGCCCTTCACACAGCGCGCAGCGAAAAGGTATCGCGCAAGATGGTCCTGGTAAAGGTCTTTCTCGACCTTGCCGGGTATTACCCGCTCTCCGGTAAATTCCAGATCGCTCATAAGCAGATTTCCTTTCCGGACATCAGATGCCGTCCGTCAGTGTCCCGGACTTTTTCAGGACGCTGTAATGTATTGAAAAAGGCACCTTTGCGATCCCGATCACTTGATCGGTTTTATGAAGGTGAAAAACCAGTGCATTGTCGATCCAGTCGCATGCCACATGTGTTTCCATCGTCCCCTCCGCCACGGCCGGTGAAACCGAATAATGATGGGGGGCGATGTTCGGGACAACGAACTCAAAAGCAAAGGTGTAGAGCTCGCCCTTTTTCGCAGCAGGAAGCTCAACGTTTTCTATGTAAGTATTCGTGGCGAAAATGTCGATGCCGAGCGCGTTCCTTACCGTAATACCCGCGATCGGGCTTTCCACGTCTTCTTTGAAAGCTACGGACATCCTGATGACGGCCTCTTCCCCTGCCTTCAGCGCATTGGTCTCTTTGCCGAGGGCATTATGGAGCCTTATTCCCACAATCTCCGCCCTTCCGTCTCCGAGACGATGGTCGATATTGGGGATACCAAAAACAGCCGTTTCGCCGGACTCGCCGGTTCCGGAGGGGCTTAGTTCTTTTTCTGCTTTCAGATCTTTCATCGAACCATACGTTAGTTTTTTTCTTTCGTTGCATAACGCGTGATACTTCCGCATAACCGTTTCCGGGGTTCCCTCGGCTATCAGCCTTCCGTAATCGAGGAGTATCGCGCAGTTGCACAGAGCTCTTATCGCTGCCGCGCTGTGGGAAACGAAACAGACTGTTGCTCCGCTTCCGCGGATTTCATTGATTCTCCGCATGCACCGGTGCTGAAAAATCTCATCTCCTACCGCAAGAGCTTCATCGACGACAAAGATGTCGGGCTCGATGCTGACCGCGCAGGCGAAGGCAAGCCGCACATACATGCCGCTCGAATACGTCTTGACCGGCTGGCCGATGAACTCGCCGATCTCGGCAAAGGCCTCGATGTCGGGAAACCTCTCGTCCATCTCCTCCCTGCTCATTCCCATAATGGCCCCGTTGATATACACATTTTCTCTCCCAGTATACTCCGGGTTGAAACCGGCTCCGAGGGCAAGGATGGAAGAGATCTTTCCGCTTACCCTCACTGTGCCCGTCGTCGGCTGGAGGATGCCGCAGATAATCTGGAGGAGTGTAGACTTGCCGCTCCCGTTCTGTCCGACGATCCCGATTGTCCCCCCTTTTTTCACTTCGAAGGAGACATCGTTCAGAGCCCAGAAATCCCTGTGGTATTTTTTCCCGAAGGGGTTCAGGGCCTCCTTCAGGCGGTGCGACGGGGTGTCATACAGGCGGTATTTCTTGCTGAGATTCTTTACTGAAATCGCGATATCGTTCATATTACTCGTGAATAATGAATGGTGAAAAGTAAGTAGCCAATGGATAGCGGCAAATAGTGAGCAGCAAACAGCATCAACGGTCTTTCTCTGCTTTTATTAAGTTCAACAGCGGTTTCTTAACCTCTGACAGATCAGCAAACGGCGCTTTATCGCTTTCTGCCATACCAAGAGATCTTTATGCGTTTTTTCTCACTGTTCACTTCTCACTCGACGTGTTGCTCACAAGACGTCGGCAAAGTGCGGTCTGAGGCGTAGGAAAACTATCGCGCCGACTATGAAAACGAGCCCGGTCACTCCCCAATAGTAGAGCGTCATTTGCCAGTGATGCCAGAAAGGGACGAAATAGATGAACGAATCACGGTAGCCCTGAACAATATAGAACATGGGGTTCAGTTTGAGTAGCCCCTGGACTTTCTGAGGCATGATGTCGGTGTCCCAGAAGATCGGGGTTGCCCAGAAGCCGAACTGCAGGACGACGTGGACAATCTGGCTCGTGTCCCGGGCAAAGACGTTGACCGATGAGGTGATCCAACTCAGTCCGAGGGCGAGCGCGCTCATGGCGGCAAAATAGTACAGTGCTTGCACCCAGTAAGGACTGAATGGCAGTTTGTACAAAAGGATCAGGGAGATCAATACCAGCAGGAAAACGAAATGCGTGATAAAGGAGGCGACCAGTTTGACCACAGGAAGAACGCTTAAAGGGAATACCACTTTCTTGACTAGATGGGTGCTGCCTACGATGACTTTGGTCGAACCGTTAATCACCTCCGCAAAGGTATTCCATATCGCCATCCCGGCAGTCAGCCAGACAACGAAGGGGACGTTCCCTTTTGGGGCCGACTTGAATCCGATGCCGAAGACAAACCATAAAATAAATATCGTGATCATAGGGTTTACGAAGGTCCAGAAGAAACCGAGCATCGAGCCGACATGTTGTGTCGATACGTCTCGTTTGGCCATTTCCATGATCAGGAACCGTCTCTGGAACAGGGTGAGGAGAAAACTGTAGAAACCCATGAATAATGATGTGAGCTTTTGTTTCATTTCATGCCCGCTCAATCTCTTACCGTTTCAGTTCTCCCCTTTCGCTCAGATGAGTCCTTTCCCGCAAAGAAACTCTATGACACCTTTCACTGAATCTTCGAGGCAGAGGTCCTCCGTGTCGATCACGAACTCGGGGGTTTCGGGCGCTTCATAGGGCGCCGAGACGCCGGTGTAGTTCTTGATGATCCCTGCGCGCGCCTTCTTGTACAACCCCTTGGGGTCGCGGCGTTCGCATTCTTCAAGGGAGCACCTCACATAGATCTCATAGAAGTGGTCTTCCCCAAAGAGTCTCCTGACTGCATCGCGGTCTTCCCTGTACGGAGAGATGAAGGCGGTGAAGACGACGAGCCCTGCGTCTACCATGAGCTTTGCGACCTCGCCGATCCTGCGGATATTCTCTTTCCTGTCCTCAGCGCTGAACCCGAGATTGGAGTTCAGGCCGTGCCGGACATTGTCGCCGTCGAGCACGTACGTCCTTATGCCTCGCGCATGCAGTTCCTTCTCGACATTGTGTGCGAGCGTTGATTTTCCCGACGCGGAAAGGCCGGTGAACCACACGAGTCCGCTGCGATGATTGTTCAGGCTGTTTCTGTCCTCCCTGTGTACGAGGCATTCGTGCCATACTACGTTGTCGTCCTTCATTGAACTCTCCCTGAAAACCCTCCGGAATTCATCTCCCTGATGGAGATGATCTCATCTCTCCTCGCACCCGAAACGGCCGCGAAGCCGCCGTTCCTGAGGTCCCCCTTGTTGTACCCGAGCGGTCCGCCGCCGGGAAGAGCGATCACGCTTCCTCCCGCTTCTTCGACGACGCACTGAGCTGCGGCC
Source organism: Nitrospirota bacterium (assembly GCA_023475105.1). Classification (GTDB taxonomy): domain Bacteria; phylum Nitrospirota; class Thermodesulfovibrionia; order Thermodesulfovibrionales; family UBA9159; genus JAMCWJ01. The sequence continues at coordinate 174 of JAMCWJ010000069.1, read as the reverse complement.
GTGTCCCACTCCATGGTCGGACCGAAGCGCGGGTAGATATCTGCCGTCCCCTCGGCAACAAGGCAGAACTTCAGCGAGCTGCCCGCCGAGACGAGATCGACGCGATCGTATCTCTCCCTCAACTCTTCGACAAACGCTTCCCCTTCCCCGGTCCCGTGCGTATGAAGACGGGAA
>JAMCWJ010000050.1:67548-77065 GCA_023475105.1 Nitrospirota bacterium | reverse complement strand
CGATTGCAGAGGAGGTCGGCAGACGGGGACTTAAAGTCTCCGTGATCGCCTCATCCGAAATCCCGTCAAGATACTTCATGAGTGCACGAAGACTGTTGCCGTGGGCCGCGATGAGGACCCGCCTGCCCTCGCGCACTTCCGGGGAAATCAGAGAGTGCCAGCAGGGAAGGAAACGCTCCACCGTATCTTTCAGACACTCCGTAAGGGGTATCTCTTCCCTGCGCAGGTCTTTGTACCTTCTGTCTCCTGCCGGGTTCCTCGGGTCGTTTTCGTCGAGCGCCGGGGGCCTGACGTCGTAACTCCGCCGCCAGATCTTCACCTGCTTCTCGCCGTATTTTTCAGCCGTCTCGGCCTTGTTCAGCCCCTGCAGTGCGCCGTAATGGCGCTCGTTCAGCCGCCAGTCGCGGACCACCGGAATCCACATGAGGTCCATCTCATCCAGCACGAGCCAGAGTGTCCGGATCGCCCGCTTCAGCACCGACGTGAAAGCGATGTCGAAAGTGTAGCCCTGGTCTTTCAGTGTGAGACCCGCCTCTTTTGCCTCCTCCACCCCCTTCCAGGACAGGTCCACATCCGTCCATCCCGTAAAGAGGTTTTCCTTGTTCCATATGCTCTCGCCGTGCCTGAGCAAAACCAGTTTGTGCATCGCGTCGTCTCTCCTTTCTGAAAGTCGGAATCTCTTGCAATGTCCGCGCGCCTGTTTCCCGCTCCCTATTCCGTGCCCTCTTTCCTCTGCGCCTGAATGGCGGTGATCGCGACGGTATTGACGATGTCGGTCACCGTAGCCCCCCGGCTGAGATCATTCACCGGCTTTTTCAGGCCCTGCATCACGGGACCTATCGCTACCGCATTTGCGGAACGCTGGACTGCCTTATAGGTATTGTTGCCCGTGTTGAGGTCGGGGAAGACAAACACTGTCGCATGTCCCGCCACTTCGCTGCCCGGCATCTTCGAACGGGCAACGCTCATGTCGACGGCTGCATCGTACTGGATCGGCCCTTCGATCTTGAGGTCCGGCCGAAGCCTCTTTGCGATGCGGGTCGCCTCGCGCACCTTATCCACTTCCACGCCCATACCGGACTCTCCAGTGGAATACGAGAGCATCGCAACGAGAGGCTGGATCCCGAACATGGATGCCGTCTCCGCCGAGCTTATCGCGATGTCGGCGAGTTGTTCGGCTGACGGGTCAGGGTTGACCGCGCAGTCGCCGAAGACCGCCACATGGTCCTCCAGGCACATAAAGAAGACGCTTGATACGATCGAGCACCCCGGCTTTGTCTTGATGAATTCGAGGGCGGGACGGATGGTATGCCGGGTTGTATGGACCGCCCCCGACACCATACCATCCGCATGTCCGGAATGAACGAGCATCGTCCCGAAGTAGCTCACATCGGCAAGCGTGTCGCGGGCCATCTCGATGGTGATGCCCTTGTGCTTCCGCAGTTCGTAATATGCAGCAGCGAAGGGTTCCCGGAGTTCGGAGGTCGAGGGGTCGAGGACCTTCGGTTCCGCGATCGAAAGGCCCAGCGCCCGTATCTTCTCCCGGACTTCATCAGGATTTCCGAGGAAGGTGATGTCGACCACGTCGCGCAGCAGCAGGATCTCAGCCGCCCTCAGAATGCGCTCTTCCGTGCCCTCAGGCAGTACGATGTGCCTGCGGTCGGACCTCGCCTGCCCGATGAGCTTGTATTCGAACATCAGGGGCGTGACGCGTGTCGAATGCGTCACTGCAATACGTCTTCCCAGTTCCGCGAAGTTGACGCTTGCCTCAAGCGTACCGAGCGCCGCGGCTATCTTGCGTTTGTTCTCAGGCGTGATGCCGCTCTTCACTCCGCTGACCTGGAGGGCAGTCGTAAAGGTGTCGGCGGCTACACTTAGAACGGGCACTGAATACTTCCTGAGTCCTTCTATTAGGCGCTTTACCTGGGGCGCGGGCATGATGTGTCCGGTGAGAATGATTCCCGCGATATGCGGATAGGTTCCCGACGCGTCGGCAAGGAGACTTCCGAGGATGATATCGGAGCGGTCGCCCGGCGTGATGATTAGGCTTCCCTCTTCGAGGTAGTCGAGGAAATGGGGCAGCTCCATGGCAGCGACCTTGTAATCCGCCACTGTGCCCTCGAGGCCCTCGCTGTCTCCGCTGATGAGCGTTGCGTTCAATGCCCTGGCGATTTCGCCTACCGTAGGCCTCCCGAGAATATCCGTCTCGGGCACGACGAAAAAGGGCGTGCCGGGTGTGAGAGCGGAGGGAAGCCGCCCCTTCACGAGCGGGACGAGGTCTCGATCTACCCGGTTGACAACAAAGGCAAGGACATCGCAGCGTCGTTTTTTGAGGGACTCGGAAAACGCGCCTGCCGCTTCCACCACCTGCTCCGCACTCCTTCCGAATCCCTTTGCCACCGCGATTACCAGGCATCCGAGGTTGTTCGCCACGTCTGCATTGAAATCGAACTCGAGAGGCAAGGGGGTGTTTCCGGTGAAGTCCGTGCCTGTGCAGAGGATCACATCACAGAGGGTTGCCAGGGCATTATATTTGCCGAGTATCAGTGCGAGCAGATCTTCATACCGCTCGGCGGTGATCATCTCCCTGGCCGTTTCGACCGTGCAGCCGAACAGGCTTTCATAGGGCAGTCTTACATCATAGCGCCCGGCGATGAGATCGATGATCGGATCATGCTCTTGTCGCGAATCGACAAGGGGTTTGAAAAACCCCGCCTTTCGCGTCGTCCGGGACACCAGCTCCATCATCCCGAGCAGCATCGCAGACTTCCCGGATTCCGGCTCTTCGCTCATCACGTAGAGGCCCTGGCACATCGTATTATGCCCCGCTCATTTTATAAGTCGATGTTTTCATGCCTATGAACTCCTTGGTATCATATCCTCATCTGCCTTCGAACACAACGACGCTTCGCGGCGCGGCCCTGTATACATATTCCGTCAGCACGGGTTGATCGGGGGCCTCAAGGATGTCTGCGGGGGAGGGTTGCCATGTGTCGACGACCCGGAACCATCTGCGTCCCGAAACCCAGGGAAGTTCTATCTCCGCGAACTCGTCGGACATGTTAAGCATGATGTGGAGGTCATCCTCCGCCACACCGACTGCGCCGAGTGTGTATGCGAGGACCTGCGCCCCGGGATCATTCCATTGCGGCTCGTTCAGTCTCCGGCCGTGCCACGTGACATCGGGAAGCCCTCCGTTCCTGCGGCCGCCCGTCAGGAACTTCTTTCTCATGAGGCAGGGATGGCGTTTGCGGATGGCGACCATCTTTGTCACGAAGCGCAGCATTTCCCGGTTCTCTTCCGTCAAGCCCCAGTCGAACCAGCTCAATTCGTTGTCCTGGCAATAACAATTGTTATTGCCCCGCTGCGTCCTGAACACCTCGTCACCCGAGAGGATCATCGGCACTCCCTGGCTCAGCAAAAGGACGGCCATGAAGTTCTTCGCCTGCCTCTTTCTGAGACTCATGATCGCCGGATCGTTTGTTTCTCCTTCCGCGCCGTAGTTCCAGGACGCGTTGTCGTTGTTGCCGTCGCGGTTGTTGCTTCCGTTTGCCTCGTTGTGCTTCACGTTGTAACTGACGAGATCCCGGAGCGTGAACCCGTCATGGCATGTGACGAAATTGATGCTGTTGATCGGCAGCCTGCCGTCGGGCGCATAGAGGTCGCTGCTTCCGGACAGGCGCGTCGCGACCTCGCCGATCAGTCCCCTGTCTCCGCGAACGAACCTCCTGATCACGTCCCTGTATCTGCCGTTCCATTCCGCCCAGCGATATCCCGGAAAATCCCCGACCTGATAGAGGCCGCCTGCGTCCCATGCCTCAGCGATGAGTCTCGTGTTGCCGAGGACGTCGGAGAGTTCGATATACCAGGGCATCGGCGCATACTGAAGCGGTTCTCCGTCCTGACCTCGTGCCAGGACGCTTGCAAGATCGAAGCGGAAGCCGTCCACGTGCATCTCCCGCACCCAGTACTCGAGGCAGTCGATCAGAAAACTCGTCACTATGGGGAAGTTGCAGTTCACTGTGTTGCCGCATCCGGTATAATCCCTGTATATCCTTCGGTCATTGGAATCGAGGTGGTAAAACCCCCTGTTGCCGAGACCCTTGAAATTGATCGTCGGACCGTCGGCCCCCCCTTCGGCGGTATGGTTCAGCACGACGTCCAGAATTACACGGATGCCGGCGCGGTGCAGCGCCTTCACCATGTCGCGAAACTCCCTGACATGGGTCCCCTGGTCCGGCGATATGCAGAAGCCGGGGTGAGGCGAGAAGAAACTGTGAGTGGAATAGCCCCAATAGTTCCTGAGGCCGAGGGCCGCCGCCGAATCCGGCACGTCCTGCTCGTCGAAGGCCATGACCGGCATCAGCTCGACGTCCGTGACCCCCAATTCCCTGAGATAGGGGATCTTTTCGATCAGACCGGAAAAGGTGCCGGGATACCGGACTCCCGAAGAGGGATGGCGGGTGAAACCGCCGACGTGCAGTTCATAGATGATCGATTGCTCAGGGGCGCGATTGAGCGGCCGGTCCCCCTCCCAGTCGTAGCCGTCCTTGGCGACCACGATGCCGCGTATCGAGGAGTCGCTGTTGTCTCCGGGCCTGCGGGCGCGCCTGCGGTCCCAAAGCCGGTCGCTGACTGCACGGGCGTGCGGGTCGACAAGCGCCTTCTGCCTGTCGAAACGGAAGCCTGATTTGCGCGTGTCATCGGGACCCTCAATCCTCCACGCGTAGCACGTGCCGTGGGGCAGTCCTTCGACAAAGACGTGCCAGGAGTAATAGGTCCGGTTCACTTCGGGATCGAGGGTTATCACCTGGAACGGCTCACGGCTTTCTGCGCTCTCGAACAACAGAAGCTCCGAGGCCGTCGAACGCAGCCCCCAGATCGAGAAATTTATTCCCCCCTCACCCGCGGTCACCCCAAAAGGGAACCGCGATCCGGGGCGGGTGGGGAACTTTCTTGTCTTGTGCGTTTCGATGGAACCCTCATATCTTCGAAATGTCCGACGCGCGAACGGGTTTTCTCGTCAAATCCCATTTCTCCAAACGCTCCGACATGTCTACTCTGACCGGCTCCGCCTTCCAGATGTCCCGGCAGTATTCGGCAATCGCCCTGTCCGAGGAGAACTTCCCCATCCGTGCCGTGTTCATGATCGACATCCTCGTCCAGAGTTCCTGATCACCGAAGGCAAGACCTACCTTGTCCTGGCAGTCGACATAGGACTGGTAGTCCGCGAAGACCATGTACTCGTCGCTGTGAAGGAGCGAGTCCAAAAGCGGCCTGAACAGGTCGGGATCGGACGGTGAAAAATGTCCTCCCCGTATAAGCTCGATCACCTCTCTCAGATGAACCTGCGAGGCATAGAAATCCCCGGGGCGGTATCCGCGAGCCTTCAGCTCAGACACCTGTTCCGCCGTGAGCCCGAAAAGAAAGAAATTCTCCGGCCCGACCTCCTCCCTGATCTCGACGTTCGCGCCGTCGAGCGTTCCGATGGTAAGCGCCCCGTTGAGCGCAAACTTCATGTTCCCCGTCCCGGAGGCCTCCTTGCCCGCAGTCGATATCTGTTCCGAGAGGTCGGCGGCAGGGTATATCTTCTGCCCGTTCTTCACATTGAAGTCGGGGAAGTAGACCACCTTCAGGCGTCCGCGCACGTCGGGATCGCTGTTGACGACTTCAGCGACCGAGGTGATCAGCCTGATGATCAGCTTGGCGATGAAGTAGCCCGGCGCCGCCTTGCCCCCGAAAAGAAAGGTTCGGGGGGTGATCTCGATGTCGGGGTTCAGCTTGATACGGATGTACAGGGCGATGATGTGAAGGACATTGAGATGCTGGCGTTTATACTCGTGGATCCTCTTCACCTGGATATCGAAAAGCGTATCCGGGTCCACGACGATACCTGTCCTTCGCCTGATCTCTGCGGCGAGCCTCTGTTTGTTCTCGCGCTTCACGCGCCGCCACTCCGCACGGAACTCCTCTTCCCCTGCGAAGGCCTCGAGACGCCTAAGTTCATCGAGGTTCTTTATCCAGCCGTCGCCGATCTTCCGCGTGATCAAGTCCGTCAATCCGGGATTGCTGAGGACGAGCCAGCGGCGCGGCGTCACTCCGTTCGTCTTGTTGCTGAATTTTTCGGGAGCGAGCTCGTAGAAATCGCGCAGGACCGTATTTTTCAAAAGTTCGGTGTGGAGGGCCGCCACGCCGTTCACCGCATGGCTGCCTACACATGCGAGGTGCGCCATGCGGACGTAGCGCTCTCCCGTTTCATCGATCAGCGAGAGCCGCCGTACGCGGTCCTCATCTTCGGGATACCTCTTTCTCACCCCGTCGAGGAACCTCCTGTTGATCTCGAAGATGAGTTCGAGATGCCTCGGCAGGAGCTCCCCAAACAACTGAAGAGGCCATTTCTCGAGGGCCTCGGGCAGCAGGGTGTGGTTTGTGTAGGAGAAGGTGCTCTGCGTGATGTGCCACGCCCTGTCCCAGTCCATCCGGTGCTCGCCTACCGCCATTTCGGAAGGCTCGGCGACGGCGATCGAAGGATGGGTGTCATTGAGCTGGACCGCGTATACCTCGTGAAACGTATCGAGGCTCTTCCCTCTGAGAAGGTGAAGGTGGATCATGTCCTGGAGCGAACAGGAAACCATGAAATACTGCTGCTCCAGGCGCAACTGCTTGCCCTGAAGCGGCTCATCATTCGGATAGAGTACCTTCGTGATGTTCTCCGAATCGACCTTCTCTTCGACGGCACGGTAATAGTCTCCGTGGTTGAAGGCCTGGAGATCGAAAGACTCAGTCGCCTCTGCCTTCCATAGACGAAGGGTGTTGCACGTGCTGACCCGGTAGCCTATCACCGGAGTGTCATAGGCAAGGCCGCGCACGACGCGGTGGGGTACCCACCGCACGCGGTAACTGCCGTTTTCATCGCGATACGGTTCGGTACGGCCGCCGAATTTTACGCCGATCACGACCTCGGACCGGGGTATTTCCCACGGATTGCCGAACCGGAGCCACTTGTCCGTCCGTTCGATCTGCCGGCCATCGCGGATTTCCTGGTCGAAGATGCCGAATTCGTACCGTATCCCGTACCCAATGGACGGGATCTCGAGCGTTGCCAGGGAATCGAGATAGCAGGCGGCCAGGCGTCCGAGTCCTCCGTTGCCGAGACCCGGTTCCTCCTCCAGCCCGAGCAGCTCGTCGATGTCGTAGCCGGCGTTGCCGAGCGCATCCTTCACCTCTTCGTAAATTCCGAGGTTGATGAGATTGTTGCCGAGATGCGGTCCCATCAGAAATTCCGCCGACAGATAACAGACGATCCGGAAGTCCCTGTTCGTATACGTCTGGAGCGCATGGGCTGCCCTGAACATCATGCGGTCGCGCACCGTGTAGGCGAAAGCGGTATACTTGTCGTTCGGCGAGGCGACCGCCGGGTCGCCTCTTCCCTGGATGCAGATAAGGTTCTCGATGTAAGCGCGCCACAACGTACCGAGGCCCATTCCGCTCCGCACGTCGGCGGACGGTTCGCGGTCTCCCGGCTGCACTTTCCGAACAGATTTTTTCTTCATATCAGCCTCTCCACGTCCCGGCAAACGAGGACCACACATCTTCCGGAGGAAATGTCTAGGTCATTACGAGGCATCCTCTGCAGCGAGTTCCTTGATCCGTCGGGCGTACTCCTTTTTCAACACTTCGAGATAAGCCCCGTCTATCGCTCCGCTCTCCGTCACGACTTCGGTAAAGCGCTTCGGGATCCGGACGCTCTCAGGGTCGAAGCCTGTGCGGATCCGCATCTTCCATCTCAGGCGCTGAATGTGGTGCACCGCCTCCTCCCTTCGGTCGGCGAGGGTTCCATAACCGACAGCGCGAAGGCACCCGGCCAGGACATCATCGGTATAGACACTCCGTGCGAAAAGGCATGCGACCATCGAAGTGAGCCATGCCCGCTCGCGTTCGTCCCGGACAAGGAAGTCTGCCGCCTTCGCCACATCCTTTCCCTTGTGTTTCTGGTCGTAAGAGTACCCTGCGGCATCGAGGTGGGAATGCCGGAGCCCCAGCGCCTGGGAGGTGAAGAAGACTTCTCCGGTGGCGTATCCGGCCATCTCCTGTCCCAGGACACAGGCGAAATCCTCTCCGCCGTAATGCGCGGCGGCCTTCATCGTGCCCTGCGCGAGCAAGCGGTAAAACTCGTTCGTTCCCAATGCGAGGTGCCGGACCGCCTCCCGATAGGACGCGCCGTCGCCGAACCGCAGGGGAAGGAGTGTCTCCTTCTCTGAAAGGAGCCCTTTTTCCGAAGCTTCGGTCGCCCACGCCAGAGCGACACCTGCCGACATTACGTCGAGTCCCATCTTCTCGATCGCATCCATAAGCGAAAGGACTGCGAAGCAGTCGTTGATGCCGAGCATCGACCCGGCCGCAAAGATCGGTTCGTGATCGTAGGACACCTGCCGGTACAGATACCGGTTCTCTCCCATGAACTTCTCGCGTACGAACCCGATATGGATGCACCCGATCGGACACCCGGAACACGCGGCGTTCCGGAGCAGCGCATCCCTGGCGAAGCGTTCGCCCGTGATGCCCTCGATGGCGGGATCGCTCGTCTTCAGGAGGTTCCGCACGGGAAGCGCCTTGATCTCGTTCAGCACCGCCATGTTGACCGGCGTTCCGAGATTGTAGTACTTGCTCATCATATCCGTGCCGGTAAGTTTCCCGTAAACTTCTTCGAAGAGTTCCGCGTACTCCTTGTTTTCCGGAAGCGGGAAAAGCCCGTTTCCTTGAATCACAAAGGCCTTCAGGTTTTTTGCGCCCATCACGGCGCCTCCGCCGAGCCTTCCGAAATGGCGGTAGGAGTCGACATTGATGCCTGCCATTGCGGAACCATGCTCTCCTGCCGGACCGATGCGGAGGATGCTCCTGTGGCCCGATCCCTTCTCTGTGCGGCGGAGCATCTTGCCCGTTGCGTAGACGTCGGCTCCCCGGAGATACTCCACGTCTTTGAGGTCCAGGTGACGCGAACCTAACGTAAGGCACGACAGCCTCGCCGCCTTTCCCGTGATCACGACGGCGTCGAGGTCCGCAAAACGGAGGCAGAGGGCGGAACGGCCGCCCCCGTGGCTTTCCGCATACTGGTCGTGATAAGGAGATTTGAAAGCACAGACGGTCTTGCTCATGAGAGGGAAATATCCGGTCAGCGGCCCTATCGCGAATATCAACGGCTGTTCCGGATCATCCCAGGACCTGTCCGGCCTTCCATATTTCTGAAACAGTTCGGCAGCCAGACCGCTTCCGCCGGCCACCGTATCTCTTCCCTCGAGGTCGGCAACCTTGCCCCTCCCCGATGAGAGGTCGACAAGCATCACCCGGAAATGATCCCTGATCATTCGGAAACTCCCGGCTGACGCGTGCCGACGGCATCCCTCATTTCGAGGCACTCGTGCGGGCAGAAGGGCACGCATCGCCCGCAATGAATGCATACGTACGGTTCACCCGAGCTGTCGAGGTAGATCGCGTCCACAGGGCAGGCTTCGGCACA
>JAMCWJ010000050.1:67027-67538 GCA_023475105.1 Nitrospirota bacterium | reverse complement strand
CTTTGTGATTACGCCTCCCCCCCGACGCGGTGAATAGGCGCCGGTGGGGCAGGCTTCTGCGCAGGGCGGGGGATCGCAGGCAAGGCAGGTCTTCGCCTCGAACCCGCTCGACAATCCGCCCGAGGACATGATGCGGATGCCGGCGGCGTCCCAGGAAAGCAGCTTGTGGACGAGCCTCGCGCAGGCGAGCGAACAGGAATGGCACCCGATGCACCGTTCCATCTTTCCGGCGACCAAAATCTTCACGTATTTCACTCCTTTGGATTTTCTCCCGGAGGACATTCTCCGGCTTCATGCCACTTCAGCATAAAGTATAGCATGAAAAGAAAAGCTATGAAAAACTTCCCTTCCGGATTCTTCAGGAGGAGCGGAGCCACACAGCATGAGCCGCATGTCCTGTAGGGGAAAGGATTACAAAGAAATGAGCTGTTCACTGATTTTCTTCACATCTTTTTCGTCATATGCTAGGTGACAATCCCCAACGATTGGAGGTTTCCTGACACCATGAAGA
>JAMCWJ010000050.1:0-67017 GCA_023475105.1 Nitrospirota bacterium | reverse complement strand
CAATCTTGACCGGCAAGCTTCATGTTCCCTGCAGTCATCCCGAACAAACGGGCGTGAACGTCCGTGTTGTGATCAAGGGAGGCTCCTGCTATCGCTCCGGAATTTGTCCGGCAACTGATTGCAGGTATAATCGTGTGAGGGGGGAAAGCGGATCTCTGTCTCCATTGACGTGGCGGTGGGCCTGAAAGGGGACGGGGGGGAGCGCTGCTTGGATGACAGATTACCAGGGGACGTGCTACTATTAAACAGTATGCAGAATTGAAGGATCTGTTCCAAAGGTGACCGCACAACGATGTTTCCCCTGAGTAACAGGCATGCCTCCCATAGTGTCGCATAAACCTCTCTGGCGGTTGCTTCTTGTCTTTTTTGTCCTGGTCCTTGCCGTTTCCGCGGTCGGACTGTTTTATTACGAGAGCCAGTGGAAACAGATTAAGAAGGAAAAACAGAACGAACTGCTCGCCATTGCCGACCTGAAAGTGAGCCAGATCGTGAATTGGCGCAAAGAGCGCCTGGCGGACGCTGCGACTATCTTTGCAAATTCCCTGCTTGCCCCCCATATACGCGATCTGCTCAAGGACCCGAAAGGGGCCAAGGGGAAGAAGCAGATTCGCGCGTGGATGGAGTCTTTCAGGACAACGTACCAATATGACGACATCCTTCTTCTCAACGGAAAAGGGGCTGTCCTGCTGTCCGTCGCACCCAATAGGGAAAAGATCGGGCCGCATGCAAAGGGATTGTCTTCACGCGCAATGAAGGCAAGAAGAATCATATTTTCGGATCTCTATCGGGGAACGGCCGCGAAGATCCGCCTGTATATCGTCGTCCCGATCCTCGATAAAGAGGAGAACGAAACACTGGGTGTATTCCTGTTGCGCATCGATCCCCATGTGTTTCTGTATCCCCTTATCGAGACGTGGCCCACTCCGAGTCCCACCGGAGAGACGATGCTGATACGCCGTGAAGGGAACGGAGGGGTCTACCTGAACGATCTGCGTTATCGCAAGGATGCCGCCCTCGCGCTTCGCTTTCCGATACGCGGCCGGGATCTCCCTGCGGCTTTGGCGGCAAGCGGCAAGGAGGGAATAGTCGAGGGCGCCGATTATCGGGGAACGGAGGTTCTTGGTGCGATACGTCCTGTTCCGGATTCCCCCTGGAGCATCATCGCGAAGGTCGACAAGAAAGAGGTCTCGGCCCCGATCAGGTGGCGCTTGTGGAACCTTATGCTCGTGATCGCCCTCTGCATACTCCTGGCAGGCGCGGGGGTCGTCCTTATCCTGCAGCGCCGGGAGGAGGAAGAAGAGAGAATCTATCGCGAGCACCTCGAAGAGACGGTGAAGAAACGGACGGCCGAACTCGAGAAGGTGAACAGGCAACTCGAGGCATCGTACAGGGACATGGAAAGTTTCAGCTACTCGGCGTCGCACGATCTCAGGACGCCGCTCGTCGCGATCAACGGATTTGTCCGCAGGCTGTCGAAGGACTACGCGGAGGTGCTCGATTCGCGGGGCGTTGAACTGCTGAACATCGTCAGGGAGCGTGCGGGGAAAATGGAGCGGCTCGTGAACGACCTCCTCGCCTTTTCGCGGGTGGGCGCCCGGGAAATCCAGTCCGTCGAGATAGATATGGAAGCGCTCGCTTCGGAGGTGTGTGAAGAGTTGAGACTCTCGATCGGAAGACGGGACGTGAGAATCGAAATAAAGCCTCTGCCTAGGGCGGTCGGCGATCCGTCGATGATTCGTCAGGTTCTTGTGAACCTTCTGGGCAATGCAATCAAATTCACAAGGCCCCGGGAGGTCGCATGGATCGAACTGAGCGGGGCGAGCGACTGCGATGAAAATGTATATAACGTGAAAGACAACGGAGTCGGGTTCGACATGGAGCAGGCGGGAAAGCTCTTCGGACATTTTCAGCGCCTGGACAATGCGGGGGAGTTCGAGGGGACCGGCATCGGACTTGTCATCGTAAAGAGGATCGTCGAAAAACACGGCGGACGTGTAGGGGCGCAAAGCAGGGCGGAAGGAGGAGCTACGTTCTTTTTCACCCTTCCCACCCTCAGGCAACGCTAGGGTTTACGAATCATACGGGCTCGCATCCGCTTCACTCCGGCAGACCGCCTCTCTCTCTCAAGAATTCGGCAGGGCAGGTGAGGGCATTCCAAAAAACACATTCCAAAATAACGATTGCATCGTCAGGGAAAGACTGCTATTATATGTCGGTTTCGGAAAATCCTCGTCACTCCGAAAGGGGGGAGATTGCCCGTGGAGCATAGAAGAGAGTTCGATGCAGGACTTCAATGGCGGGGGCGTCTTCTCTGTGCCGTTATTCTCGCGGGGATGATTTTCTTCCCCGCAGGCTGCAAGAAAGAGCAAAAAGCCTCTGCGCTTCCCCTGCCCGAGGTTTCAGTTGTGGAAGTGGCCCCAAAGGATGTGCCGGTTGTGCTGGAGCGCATCGCACAGACGCAGAGTTCGCACCTCGTGAACATCCAGGCCCGGGTGAGCGCCTTCCTCGACAAGCGCGTCTACACCGAGGGCGAGGTGGTGAAAGAAGGGCAGGTGCTCTTCCTGATGGACGCGAAACCCTTCCAGGCCCAGTTAGACCAGGCAGAAGCAGCCCTTGCACAACAGGAGGCGGCGCTCGAAACAGCGCGTTTGAATCTTGCGCGTATTAAACCTCTCACCGAGCAGAACGCGCTCTCTCAGAAGGACCTCGACGATGCGACCGGCCAGTACCAGTCAACTGCTGCGGCGGTGGAGCAGGCAAAGGCCGAGGTCGAGACAGCCAAGCTGAACTTGTCTTATACCACGATCTCTTCTCCGGTGAGCGGAGTCAGCAGTTCCGCCCGCCAGACGGACGGCACCTACATCAACTCCAACTCCCAGAGCAGCCTTCTCACGACGGTGGCGGTGCTCTCGCCGATGTGGGTCAACTTCAGTCTTTCCGAGAATGAGATGCAGAGATACCGTGACGAGATCGCCAAGGGCAAGCTGCGTCCCCCCAAGGGAGAAAACTACGATGTCGAGATTGTCCTTGTCGACGGTTCAATCTTCCCTCACAGGGGACGTATCACTTTCGCGGAGCCGTCGTATAATGCCCAAACCGGGACGTTCCTCATCCGTGCCACTGTCGAGAACCCCAAAGGAGTGCTCCGGCCGATGCAGTATGTCCGTGCCCGACTGAAGGGCGCCATAAGGCCGAAGGCGATTCTGGTGCCCCAGCGCGCGGTCCAGCAGGGATCCAAGGGCCACTTCGTTTGGGTGGTGGGCAAGGACGGCAAGGTCGAACAGCGGCCCGTGGAAGTGGGAGACTGGAATGGCGACGACTGGTTCATCTCCGAAGGACTGAAGGCCGGCGAGAGGGTGGTAGTCGATGGTGGCCTCACGCTCGGGTCCGGCATGATTGTGACCACGAAGCCCTATGTGGCCGGGTCTGGAGCAGCGCCTGCGGACAATAGGCCGAAAGCGAACGGGTCAAAGGAATCTCAATAGAGTCTGTTTGCAGAATCGTTTCTTTATTGTCATTCCGGCTTGTCCGGAATCCTTCCGATCGCGTCTGAAAAGGGATTCCCGACGCCCCCGTGGCAGGCACGGGGTTGCGGGAATGACAAATAATGACAACTACGATTAGTTCAAGGGCAGACGTTACGTAAGGAGGCTGGAATTTTTTCGAAATTTTTCATCGAAAGGCCGATCTTTGCGGCGGTGATCGCGATCATCATCTGTCTGGCCGGTCTTGTGGCGATGACGGGCCTGCCGGTCGAGCAGTACCCCACGATCACGCCGGTGCAGGTCACGGTCTCAGCCACCTATCCTGGCGCCGACTCGCAAACGCTTGCCGATTCCGTTGCCGCGCCGATCGAGGCCCAGATCAACGGTGTGGACAACATGCTCTACATGTCGTCCACGAGTTCTTCCAACGGGCAGCTTTCGCTTACTGTCTACTTTACGCTCAACACTGATCCGGACATTGCACAGGTGCAGGTGCAGAACCGGGTGAACCTGGCGATGCCCCAGCTGCCTGAGGCAGTGGTACAGCAGGGCGTTTCGGTCGAGAAAAAGGCCTCTTCGATCATGATGCTGATAGCGGTCTACTCGAAAGGGGAACGTTACAGCAGCGACTATATCGCGAACTATGCCAACGTCTATGTCCTCGACGCCCTCAAGCGCGTGCCCGGGGCCGGGCAGGCGACGATCCTTGGAGTGCCCGACCAGGCGATGCGCATCTGGATGAATCCCGACAGGATGACCTCCCTCGGCATCACGACAAGCGACATCCAGCAGGCGGTGGCGAGTCAGAATGCCCTCTACGGAGCCGGCCAGATCGGTCAGCAGCCGACTGCAGGGCCCGTGCAGCAGACTTTCCCGGTCGTCACCCAGAGGCCCTTCACCAAACCCGAGCAGTACGAAAACATCATTTTGCGCGCCAGCCAGGACGGAAGCGCGATCGTGCGCCTGAGGGATGTGGCTCGAGCCGAGGTCGGCCTCAGGCAGTACATTGTCGATACCAAACTGAACGCCACCCCCGCGACTTTCATAGCCGTCTATCAGCAGCCCGGGGCAAACGGTCTCAATGTCTCGAAGGCGGTGCGAAAGACCCTCGAAGAGATGAAACCCCGTTTTCCCGAAGGGATCGACTACGTCATTTCGCTCGACACGAACGACTTTGTGAAGATCTCGATCGACGAGGTGAAAACGACGCTCTTCGAGGCGATCCTGCTCGTGGTGCTGGTCGTATTTCTCTTTCTGCAGAGTTTCCGTACCACGATCATCTGCGTGGTTGCGATCATCGTGGCGCTGGTAAGCACTTTCGCGGGCATGCTCGCGCTCGGCTTTTCGATCAACCTGCTCACCCTGTTCGGCCTGGTGCTCGCAATAGGCATGGTGGTGGACGATGCGATCGTGGTAGTCGAAAACGTCGAACGCAACATGATGAGGTACCATCTTTCTCCGAAGGACGCTACCATCAAGGCCATGGGGGAGATAGCCAGCTCCCTCGTTGCTGTGGTGCTGGTAATGGCCTCGGTCTTCATTCCCGCGGCGTTTCTTCCCGGCACAACGGGGCAGCTCTACAAACAGTTCGCGATCACGATCGTCATATCAGTGGCGGTTTCCGGCTTCGTGGCGCTCACCCTGACACCGGCCATGTGCGGGGTCCTGCTGAGGCATTCAGAGACGCCGAAGCGCGGCTTTTTCGCCTGGTTCAACCGCGGGGTGGACAGCATTACGCAGGGGTTCGGTCGCGCCGTGACGCTCGTCATCAAGCGCATGATTGTCGCCTTCGTGATCCTCGCGGTCCTGGTCTGGACAATCGTGCACCTCTTCAAGATTCTCCCGACAAGCTTCGTGCCGAACGAGGATCAGGGCTATATCATGGCGATGATCATCATGCCCGATGCCGCGAGTCTTGACCGCACCGAAAACGTTGCGGAACGTGTGGATGCGATCTTTGCGAAGATCCCGGGCGTCGAATACCGCTCCCAGGTTACCGGATACAGTCTGCTCGACAGCGGTTTCAAGACGAATGCCGGGACATTCTTCGTGACGCTGAAGCCTTTTGACGAGCGGTATGCATCGATCAAGAAAGCGCGCGCCGAGAACGCACGAGCCGTGCTGATGGCTCTCCACAGGGAAGCCCGCGGTATCAGAGAGGGGCTTATTGTGCCGATTGCGCCGCCTTCGATCCCCGGTATCGGGACTACGGGTGGTTTCGAGTTCTGGATCCAGGATACGGGAGCGGGAGACCCTACGAAGCTGGACGCGATCACCAGGCAATTTCTCAGAAAGGCGGAGAAGAGGCCCGAGCTGACCGGATTGAACACGACCTTCCGCGCGACCACGCAGCAGCTGAGCGCGGATGTGGATCGTGACAAGGCCAACCTGCTCGGCGTGCCTGTGCAGGACGTCTACAATGCAATTCAGGCCCAGTTCGGGTCTCTGACGGTCAGCCAGTACAACGAGTTCAGCCGGGTATGGTGGGTTATCCTCCAGTCCGATCCGAAATACCGGCAGAACCCCGGGGACCTGACGCGTCTCTACACACGGTCCAACAACGGCGATATGGTGCCTCTCTCTGCCGTAGTCACGACGAAGTGGGTGACAGGTCCCGATCTGCTGCCCCATTTCAACGGCTTCCCCGCTGCCAAGATAAACGGCAACGCCGCGTCCGGATACAGCTCGGGACAGGCGATTGAGGCGATGGAAGCGGTCGCCCGCGAGGTGCTGCCCCAGGGCTACACCTTCGCCTGGTCCGGTCTTGCCTTCGAGGAAAAGAAATCAGGAGGCACTTCTTCGCTCGCCTTCGTCTTCGGCCTTATCATCGTGTTCCTTGTTCTGGCCGCTCAGTACGAATCATGGACCCTGCCGGGCTCCGTGATGATGGCGGTGCCCTTCGGGGTCCTCGGCGCCCTGACCGCGAACTGGCTGCGGGGCCTCGAAAACGATGTCTATTTCCAGATCGGCCTTCTCGTGCTGATCGGACTGGGGGCGAAGAATGCGATCCTCAGGGTCTCCTTCGCGGTAGAACTGCGCAAGCAGGGCAAATCGATAATGGACGCGACAATCGAGGCAGGGGAGCAGAGGCTGCGGCCCATCATCATGACCTCGCTTGCCTTTGCCTTCGGTGTGCTCCCCCTGGCCACCGCGATGGGAGCAGGCGCAAATGCCCGCCATTCGATCGGCACCGGCATCATCGGCGGCATGATCGGGGAGACGACCCTCGCCATGCTCTATGTGCCGCTCATGTTCTATGTCTTTGATCGGCTGAGCGAGCGCTTCGGGGCGAAGAAGGAGAGCGCGGCCGCCGGTGGGAAATCGCTCGCAGAGGCAGACGCGGCTGAGAATGCGCCGCCGGAGAACCGGGAGGACGGCTGATATGCGGTGGATTATCGTCGCCGCGTTAGCTCTGCTGGTCACCGGCTGCATGGCCGGGCCGGATTACGTGCGGCCTCATGCCGATATGCCCGAGGCTTTCCGGTACGAGGAGAAAGAGGCGCGTGATACCGCGAACACCGCGTGGTGGAAGCAGTTCCAGGACCCTGTGCTCGATGCGCTCATTGCCGAGGCTCTCACGAGCAACAAGAACATAAAGATCGCCGCCGCCAACGTGGAGCAGGCTGCGGGCGTACTTCTGCAGGTTCGGTCGCCGCTCTTCCCCCAGATAGGGTACAGCGGCGGCGGGACAAAGGAGAGGGCGAGCGAATCCGGGGCCGTACAGCTCTCAGGGGTACCGAACCCTCAGACTTCCTACCAGGCCCTTGCAAGCGCCAGCTGGGAGGTCGATCTGTGGGGCCGCATCCGGAGGTTCACCGAGGCCGCCCGGGCGAACCTTCTTGCAAGCGAGGAGGCGCGGCGCGGCGTGATCCTTTCCCTCGTCGGGTCGGTGGCGGGCTCCTACGTGCAGCTGCTCGGTCTCGATGAACAGCTCAACATTTCAAAACGCACACTCGAAACGTATGCCGAGTCCGTCAGGCTGTTCGAGCTGCAGTTCAGGTACGGCCAGGTCTCTCAGATGAACGTGGAGCAGGCCCGATCACAATACGAAACCGCCGCCGCCGCGATCCCGCTGATAGAATCACAGATCGCTCAGACGGAAAACGCCCTCTCGGTCCTGCTCGGACGCAACCCCGGTCCCATCCCTCGCGGCAAGACGCTCAACGAGCTCATGACCCCCGCCGTTCCCGCGGGCCTGCCTTCGGATATCCTTGAGAACCGGCCCGACATACGCCAGGCGGAACAGAACCTCATCGCGGCGAATGCCCAAATCGGCGCTGCAAAGGCCCTGTATTACCCGACTATTTCTCTCACCGGCACACTCGGATTTGCAAGCGCAGACCTTGCGAACCTTTTCAAGGGTCCGGCGCGCCTCTGGAGTTATGCAGGCTCTTTTGCAGGACCGATCTTTACCGGGGGGTCCGTTTCCGGCCAGGTGAAGGAAGCCGAAGCAGGCAAGAAGGCGGCGCTCCTCGGCTATGAGTTGGCGATCCAGAGCGCCTTCGCCGATGTCGAAAACGCGCTCGTCGCCCGCAGGAAACTTATCGATCAGATCCAGGCCCAGGAGCGTCTGGTCAAGGCGAACAGCGAGTATGTGCGTCTCGCGCGGCTCCAGTACAACGGGGGATATTCACCCTATTCGACCGTTCTGCAGGCCGAGCAGCAGCTCTTTCCCTCCGAACTGAATTACGCCCAGTACCGCGCCTCGCTCTTCATTTCACTGGTGAAGATTTACAAGGCGATGGGAGGAGGCTGGGTGAGTCTTGCGGAATCGGCAACCGTGAAGAAGTAGAAAAACGCTGTCGCATGTTTAGCAACAGCGTTCATTCTTAAGAAAGCATGGGATAAGGATCGAGAACCTATCCGAGAGAGAAGGTGCGCAGGTTGCTGAGAAACAACGTTCCCGGGTGCGTCGTTGGCAGGACCTAATCGCTTCCCTTCGCAAGTCGGTCGGGACCTTTTGGCCGTCCCTTACTGGCAGGCGCATCGGCGACTCCCGAGACAACGGTCCGGTTCTTCCCGTTGACCTTTGCCCTGTACAAGGCCTTGTCAGCACTTCTGATGAGCGCCTTCGCATCTGTTCCGTCCGCGGGAAAGGTGGCAAGTCCTACGCTCACCGTGATCTTATCCTGTGGAAAGGTCTTCCAGTTCATCGGCACAAAGTCCCGGATGTTTGTTCTGACCCTCTCCGCCACCAGAAGCGCCTTGTCCTTGTCGGTTTGGGGCATGATGATCGAAAATTCCTCACCCCCGAAGCGCGCTATGATATCGATGGACCTCAGGGACTCCCTCGCAATATTCGCGATTGTCTTCAAGACCTCGTCGCCCGCGGGATGGCCCTCGGTATCGTTAAACAGCTTGAAATCATCGATATCGAAGATGGCGAGGGCGAAGACCGTCTCGTAGCGCGTCGCCCGCTGCAGTTCTTCAAAAAGCCTGTTGTCGAAATACCTTCTGTTAAAAAGTCCGGTGAGAGAATCCGTGATCGACAGGGTTCGCATCTGTTCCGACATCAGGTAGCACTGTGTCCCTCTGATGGCAATGGACACATAGGCAGCAAAGGCAATGAGGAAGTCCCCGTCGGCTTTGGTAAAGGGTTCCCCGCCGCGCTTATCCGCAAAGTTCAGCACTCCGATCGTCTCCTCCCCGATCCTTAACGGCACGCTTACAAAGGAACTGGTCCTATAATTCGGTCTCTTCTTCCCCGGGAGTTCTTCCTGCCCGCGGGCGGCGCCCCGGGGAGTTCCCTCTTGAAAGACCTTTCCCGCGATTCCCTCACCCACCCTTACTCGGATGCTTCCGGCGATCCACTTGTTCATTCCCCGCGTTGCTCGTATGAGGAGTTCTCCGGTTTCCTCATCAAGGAGCATGAGGGACGCCTTCTCCGCATCAACATGCCGGGACGCCAGCTCTACGACGGATTCATACAGGGTCTCGGCCTCGCCCACCATGGGGAGCCGTGCGGAAGCCAACTCCAGTGCTTCCCGGTCCTTCGCGTACCGGGCATAGCTTTCGCGCCCTTGAACATACTCAAGGAGAAACTCGGAAAACCTGCAGAGCCTCGAGATACTTTCGGCGTCGTCCTCAGACAGATGCGAATTGAAGACACTCAGGAGTCCCATGACGTGATCCCTCTTGAACAGTGGGAAGGCCTGGACGGAGGTGACTTCCTCGGGATACCCCAATCGGAGGAGTTCCATGGTTTCGGAGCATGCGAGAGGCTTTCGGTTCCTGATAATATCGGTAACAAGAAAGGAATTGCGCTGCAGCGGGACCGTCTCAACCGCTTCCCTCACCCGTCCCGCCGTGAGCACCGGGGCGAAGGTGTCGCCCGCTTCTCGCAAGAGGGACACGGTATCCCCGGCAAAGAGAAAGATGATCGCATCGCAGAGAAGATCAAAGACTCCTTCCTTGGTGATGGTATGCTGATCGATATCCGAAAAAAGGTCCATCAGGGTCCTGACTTTTCTGTACCGTTCCCTATTGAGGTTTTTTTCGTAGTTGTCCTTCAGGAAGAGGATAAATAACCGGTGAGCATTTCCGCAGACCTCCGAGACATCCTTCAGGTCACGGACAGCGACCCTCCCCGCCAGTGACCTCATCTCTTCAGCAGAAAGGCCGTGAGCAGGGCCTTTCGAAAAGAAAAAAACATCCCTGTCCTTTGCCGACGTGTAAAAAGAATTCCCCGCAAACACCAGCACGTCAGCACCGATCTGGATAGGGATGAAGCACTGATACTGGTTCAGCGGTCCTTTAAAGAGAGAGACTCCCTTCCTGAGGACAGCCTTGTCGATGCACGTCTTTATGAAATCAGTGTATCCATCCCGGCCGATAAGGGACAAGGGGTCTTCAGTAAGGGAAGAGACGAGCAACCGGCCTTTCTGGTCGTACACTGAGAAATTGAGCTTTGTGAGATCAATGATACGGTCACGCAGCTCCATCACGGAGCCGATGTCTATCAGTCTCAGGTCCATCCCACTTAGCTGCGACCTGTCCGCGAACTCAGTCGCGCCCTCCTCCAGACTACTCTGTAAAAAGTAAGAACATTATAAACAATATATGAATTCTTTTGTCAAGAATCTGTTTTGCGCCGCGTAAAATGCAGCCGTAACCCGGCGATACAAAGCACGCACGGGCAATTTGCGGTTTCCTCTCACCGTTCTTCTGCCGCCTTTTCGAGCAGCCGTACCACCTCTTCATCCTCGACCTGCCTGAAATCGTAATAGAAGTTTCCTACCGCCATGAAGTCGCGGAACTTTTCGAGACAGATGAATTCATCAACAAGTCTCTCGATCTCGTCGGCGGTTTCGGGCGGGGCGACGGGAACGGCAGCGACCAGCCTTTTCAGCTGTTCTCTCTTGAGTGTGGCGATCGCCGCTTTCATCGTTGCGCCTGTCGCTGCCCCGTCGTCGACAAGAATGACCGTTCGGGAATCAAGGGGTGCGATCCCCCTGCCGCGGCGATACAGGCCGACTCTTCGAAGGATTTCCTCCTTCTGTCGGGCGACTTCGCCCTCGAGGGATTCCTCCGTCAAACCCGAAAGCCTCAGGACATCGGCGTTCATTACTACCGTTCCGGTCTCGGAGACGGCTCCCGCCGCGAGTTCGGGCTGCCAAGGCACCCCGATCTTCCTTACGATGAGGACATCGAGAGGCGCATCGAGGCGACGCGCTATCTCGAAACCGGTGACGACTCCTCCCCGAGGCAGCGCAAGCACGAGCAGACCCGGGTCTTTTTCGTAGCGTAGGAGTTTTTCGGCGAGCCGGCCTCCCGCGTCCCTTCTGTCCTGAAACATGTCCACCTCGACTTTCCGCGTTGAATAAGAGACGGAACTGATACGCACCCCGATGCCTATAAGTATATAATATCATTCGGGAGGCACCTGTGATTATTATGCAAATATACAAAGCGGCGCCTTCAATCGGCCTCATGCCTCCGCGTTCCCGCTCTCTGTGATAGCCCCCGGTTCCCTTATGCTCGTCCTTATGTCCGGAGATCAGGGGAATTTGCGGGAAAGTGAGCGGGTGCATTAGAATAAAGGATGGAGAATCCGGACTGCCTCGAAGAACTCTCGAAGTGTGTGCGCTGCGGAAGCTGCAAGGCGCACTGTCCGACCTATGACGAAGCGCTGACGGAGGCGATGGGAGCGCGGGGGAGGCTCACCCTCCTGAGAGGGCTGATGTCCGGACGGCTGAAGCCTTCGGCCGTGCTCAGGGAACGGATATTCAGCTGCATCCTTTGCGGTGCATGCGAAGGCCTCTGTCCCCCGAAAGTGGATATCACGGGTGTGATATATCATGGCAGGCGGCTTCTGCAACCCCTCGATCCCAGGATGAAGTATCTCCGGCTTCTCCTGCGTTTTTCCGTAAAACGACCGATGCTGAGTTTCCGGATCGCGAGGATGTTGCAGCATATCGGACTCGGCCCGGGGAGGCTCTTCGATCTCTCGCGGAGCGTGGAAAGGGGGATTCGTCCGGGGAAGGACGATTCGGGAGTCGGCGGCCATGCCTTTCCCTTGCGGATTACCCTCCCGGAGAGCCCGCTCAGGGACGACCAGCAGGTATATAAACCGGAAAAGAAGAGAGGCCGGGTGGCCCTGTTCACGGGCTGCAGCACAAATTTTCTTTTTCCCTATCTCGGGATCTCGCTCATCAATGTGCTTCTCAAGTTGGGATATGAGGTGGTCCTTCCCAAGGGAGAGGTCTGCTGCGGTGCCCCCTTCAGAGGCCTCGGCCTTGAAGAAGACGCTGCAGAGCTTGCAAAAAAGAACCACGAGATATTCAGCAAGCTGAACGCGGAGGCAGTGCTCAGCCTCTGTCCCACCTGCGTGCTCTCGCTGAAGATGCATTACCGGAAGCTCATCGGAAAAGGGATCGAGAATGCGCTCGATGTGTCGAGCTTTCTGCGCGGCAAGCTCGGATCACGCCCCCAGGGCGCCTCCGGGGGCCTCAGGACCGTGACCTACCACGATCCGTGCCATCTGGAGTATTCTCTGGGCGTGAAAGAGGAACCCAGGGAGTTAATACGCCTTGCGGGTGTGGAGCTGATCGAAGCCAAAGGAGCGGGTTGCTGCGGATTCGGCGGCGTCTTCAGCCTGAACCATAGGGAGCTCGCCGGGAGCCTGATGGAGAAGAGCGCCTCGGCATACCTCCGCTCGGGCGCGGACGCCCTCATCACGTCATGTCCGGGGTGCATGATACAACTCGGGGCGGGCTTGAGGGATAAGCCGGTTTTCCACGTGATCGAACTCGTGGAAGAAGCGCTCTGCGGACAAGAAAGTGAAACTTTTCAGGAACCGGACCGGGTCTGCAAAAGAGTCTGAAGGGCACTGACGCAACCGGAGCAATCTCTGCCATGATTTTGGCGGGGGATCCCTGGTATAATTGGATATGAGCAATTTTCCGAGTCATTTCCGTATTTACTGCAAGGGGGAGGCGTTATGAAATTCTTTATCGACACTGCGAATGTCAACGAGATCAGGAAGGCCTGGGAAGTCGGGGTGATCGACGGGGTCACCACAAACCCCTCCCTCATATCCAGGGAAAATAGGGACCCGGGAGAAATCCTGAGGGAAATATGCGGCATCGTCGATGGTCCTGTCAGCGCCGAAGCGGTCAGCCTGAAGGCCGACGAGATGGTGAACGAAGCGGAGTCTCTTGCAAAGATACACGATAACATCGTCGTAAAGATCCCGATGACGGAGGACGGGCTAAAGGCGGTCAAGAGGCTGTCGGCGATGGGCATAAAGACGAACGTCACGCTCATCTTCTCTGCCGGACAGGCCCTTCTCGCGGCAAGGGCGGGCGCCTCCTACGTAAGCCCTTTTGTCGGCAGGCTCGACGACATCAGCCATACCGGACTCTCTCTCATAGACGATATGGTCCAGATATTCGACAACTACATGTTCGTTACGGAGATTATCGTTGCGAGCATCAGGAACCCTCTCCACGTGATCGATGCCGCGAAAACAGGGGCGCACATCGCGACGATACCCTATTCGGTAATCACCCAGCTCATCAGGCATCCCCTTACGGACATCGGGATAGAGAAGTTTCTGAAGGACTGGGAAAAGGTTCAGGGGAGGTAGGATGCCGGTATTTGAATACAAGTGCAATGCATGCGGTGAAGACTTCGAGAAACTGGTCTTCGGAAAGCAGGGCGTGACATGCCCGAAATGCGGTTCCGACGATGTGAGAAAGAAGTTTTCGGCCTTCGGTATGAGCGGAGTCCGGAACCCGGGCTCTTCGGGCTGCAGCTCCTGCAGCAGCGGTTCCTGCAGTTCCTGCCACTAGACCGTAGAACGTGAACAATGAACGGGAGACGGTGAATGGTCGGGAGAACACCGTCCCGCTCTCTGCCGCTTCCTACTTTTCTGGATAGCTGAAGGGGCTTCCCCTGACAATCTTGGTGAGCTTCAAGGGCCTCCCTTCAAGCTGGAAGACCGCCATTCCGCGTTCACTCACCGTGTCTTTTCCCACGACCCAGTTCCCCTTCCAGGACACGTTCAGATAGACCTTTGTTTTGTCTATCTCGACCCACATGGGGGTAAATTCGAGTTCGACCGAGTCGAAGTACTTCAGGGAATTCATAAATGCCTTGTATGCTTCCTTCGAGCAGCTCTCCGAAACAGCGCCGAAATCCTTTTGTACGTATGACGTGCGCAGCGTCTCCGCGACAGCAAACGCCTGCTGCGCGGTCCTCGATTCTTCCGACTCCCGTTTCACTTCCTTCTTCCCGCCGCACGCTGTTGCCATAACAGACAGCACCGCGCAAAGGACACAGAGCTTCGCGACCCGTCTCACGTTCTGCAATCTCAATTCCTTCATGCTCCCTCCCGCTTTACATTTTCTTCGGTTTTTTCCTTAAGGGTCCGCACCTTGTCGGGCCTGCAGCATCCGCGGATCAGAACTTTATCCCGAAATCCGGCATGAGGCCCGTGAGTTCCCTGACCCTGTTCGTCAAAAGCATGATTCCGAAGAGTATCAGGAGAACGCCGCTTATGATCATGATCACGCGCATCGAGCGCATGATCTTCTTCGAATAGGACAGGAAGCTGTTGATCGCCAGGGAGGAGACAAAAAACGGCAGCGCGAGGCCGATTGAATAGACCGCAAGGAGTTTAAAGCCATAAAAGGCTGAACCCTGTGCGCTCGCATAGAGCAGTATGGTGCCGAGGATCGGACCGATGCAGGGCGTCCAGCCTGCAGCGAAGGTCATCCCGACCAGAAAGGTTCCGAGATATCCCACGGGCTTGCCGGTGAGATGCACCTTCTTGTCCTTCATCAGAAAATCGAGCCTGAGAAAGCCCGCGACGAACAACCCGAAGATGATGACCAGGACGCCCCCGATAATCCGTATCCATTCCTGATACTCAAACAGGATCCTCCCCACTGCGGAAGACGACGCCCCGAGGGCCATGAAGACCGCGGAGAAGCCGAGGATAAAGGCAAGGGAATTGGTCACCGTGAGGTAGCGTATCCGGCGTCTGTCGGTATCCGCCGTGAGGTCCTCGAAGGATATGCCGGTTATAAAAGACACGTAGGAAGGTACGAGAGGCAGCACACACGGAGAGAGGAAGGACAATACGCCTGCGAAAAACGCAAGAGGGAAGGAGATGTCCTTCATCGGTCGGATCTTACGTTCTTCCGCATTCCGACATGTCCCCGCCGATCTTCTCGACGGCATGGGGGATCGCCTCCAGTATGACTTCGAGATTCTCCCTCACCGCCTTCGGACTGCCCGGAAGGTTTATGATCAATGTCCGGCCCCTTACCCCTGCAACGGCCCGGGAAAGCATTGCCCTCGGCGTCTTTTTCATCCCCTCCGCCCGCATCACCTCGGCAATCCCGGGTATCTCCCTGTCCAGGACCTCTGAAGTCGCCTCGGGGGTCACATCCCTCGGACTTAGCCCTGTGCCGCCTGTAGTAAGTATGAGGTCGACCTTCTCCGAAAATTCTATGAGTTTCTCACGGATCATCGCCTTTTCGTCAGGCAGGATCTCATAGTGTGTCACCTCCGCGCCGATGCCTTTAAGCACCTCACCGATGGCGGGTCCGCTCAAGTCCTCGCGCTCCCCCCTTGAACCCTTGTCGCTGAGTGTCAGGACTGCAACCGTGATCATGACGCGATACCTATGACGTCGCCGACCGGGATTTCCCTTTTCTTGTCGCTTATATTGAGGGAAACAATCTTTCCGGACATTCATTAAAATACCATACGGAGGGGGGGACTGGCAAGGCGAACAGCGCGAATGCCGCGTTCTTGTCATCGTCCGCTCATTCCGCGCTTATCACGCCGCCCCCGATGACCGAGTCCCCTTCATAAAAGACGGCGCTCTGCCCGGGGGCCGGGGCCCACTGGGGCGCATCGTACACGACGCGAAGCCTGTCCCTGCCTGTGACGAAGAGATCCGCCGGTTCGTCCCTCATCGTCGAGCGGACCTTCACCGAGGCGCGGATGCGGGGCCCGGAAGCCCGGCCAAAAGGGTCTTCCCCTCCCGCACTGCCGGCCCTCTGCATCTCCGCCTTCCTCATCAGCCAGTGCACGTCCTGAACCATGAACTCCTTTTTCAGGGCGGCCTCCCGCGGACCCACATACACCGCGTTGTGGTCCCGGTCGATCCTCACCACATAGCAAGGTTCCGGGGAAGATATCTGCAGCCCCTTCCGTTGTCCGATCGTGTACCGGTGGATGCCCTTGTGCACGCCGAGCACTTTGCCGTTTGTCGCATCGATGATCTCTCCGGGGCCGCGGTCTTCCGCCAGGAACCCGCCGATGAACCGCGAATAATTGCCGTCCCCGACAAAGCATATCTCCTGGCTCTCCGGTCTCTCCGCAGCGGGAAGGTGAAGGGTCCGTGCAACCGCTCTCACTTCGTCCTTTCTCTTTTCTCCCAGGGGGAGCACGAGTCTCTCCAGTTCTTCGGGGCGAAGCACGTAGAGCACATAGGACTGGTCTTTCTTCGGATCGATGCCTTTTAACAACCTCGACGGGCGATGAATGACGAGTGAAGGGTCGCCTAAGTTTCTGCCGTTGTCACTTGTCACTTGTAACTTGTCCTCTTTCTCGACCCTCGCATAATGCCCCGTCGCAATGAGGCCGGCGCCCCTTTCATCCGCATATCTCAGAAGATGGGGAAACTTTATGAACCTGTTGCAGAGGATACAGGGGTTCGGAGTGACGCCCCTCCCGTAAGCATCGATGAAAGGCTCGATGACGCGCTCCAGGAACTCGTTTCTCACGTCCCGTACGGCATGCGCTACGCCGATACCGTCGGCCGTCTTTTTCGCGTCGCGGATCGATTCGAGGGAGCAGCATCCGGGAAAGGCGCCTTTGATCCGCGCCTCGTAAACGAGCAAACTCAGTCCTTCGACGTCATATCCCTGTTCCCTCAGGAGCCAAGCCGTTACCGAGGAGTCGACCCCCCCGCTCATGCCCACAATAGCCTTCACATATTATATTAACAAAAGTGGTATAGTACCTGAGGCGCTTAAACGAACTCGGAATCTTCCCGACGCGATGCATTGCACTTTTCTCCCGCCCTGCGGCTGACGTGTGATAACGGTGAACTGCATGGCTTGCCTGAACCGCCTGCTCGAAGAGCGTCGTTTCGATATTTTTTTTCGAAGGGGCTGCGAATGTCACAATCTGAAGCACCGTTGTCTCCTCTCACCATAAAAGGGAAGAGAATACCTGTTCCCATCGTACAGGGAGGGATGGGTGTCGGGGTATCCCTCCACCCGCTCGCTCACGCTGTCGCGATGGAAGGGGGCGTCGGTATTGTTTCGAGCGCCTGCCTCGACAGACTGCTATCGCGAAGGACGGGCAGAAAAGTCACTGCCTATGAAGCTGCATACGAAGAGGTCTCGCTTGCTAAGGCTGCCGAAGGTTACGCAGGCATAAACATCATGGTCGCCCTTGTCAGGGACTTTGAAAGTTCCGTGAGGGGAGCGATCGATGCGGGAGCCGATATCATCATCTCGGGCGCAGGGTTGCCGCTCAACCTCCCTTCCATCCAATCTCCCCGGGACACGGCGCTCGTGCCGATCGTGTCATCTTCAAGGGCGCTCGAGGTGATCTGCAGGAAATGGGAAAAACTGGGATTCCGCCCCGATGCGGTAGTCCTCGAAGGCCCTCTCGCAGGCGGTCATCTCGGGTTCAGGGCCGACTCGATAGACCTTGAGGCCAATTCGCTCGCCCGCCTTTTGCCGCCCGTCAGGGACGTGGCGGCACAACACGGGGACTTCCCCGTGATCGTTGCTGGAGGCATCTACACGCACGGCGACATCGCACACTTTCTGAGGCTGGGCGCCGACGGGGTCCAGATGGGGACGAGGTTTCTCGCGACGGAAGAAAGCAGCGCCTCTGCTGCGTATAAGAGAGCGGTCATCGAGGCGAGGGAGGAAGATATCATCGTTGCGCATGACCCCGGTTCCCCCTGCGGTCTGCCTTTCAGAATACTCAGACAGTCGCCCATGTTCCTCTCTGCCCTCAAGAAACTGAGAAAGCCGAGGTGTGATAAGGGATATGTGCTCCGGAAGGATGCCGGGGGCAACTTTTCGCAGTGCCCCGCAAGGGAAGAAGACGGGAACTCCTTCTGTATCTGCAACGGACTTCTCAGCTCCGCCGGTTATCATCCGGAGAGAGAGGAACCGCTTTATACCGTCGGCACGAACGCGTACAGGGTCGACCGGATCGTGTCCGTCAAGGCCCTCATGGATGAACTTGCAGGGAGAGTTGCGCTCTGCCTGTCATAGTACTGCCTTTCCCCCTGAGCCCGTCCGGCCGATTTAAGGTATAATCTCTCATGACGCTCTATCTCATCGACGGAAACTCCTACGTCTACCGCGCCTTTTTTGCGATAAAGGGCCTGTCCAATTCAAAGGGCCTTCCGACGAACGCGATCTACGGCTTTACGAATATGCTCCTTAAGATACTGAGGGAGAAGAAACCTGACGGCGTCGTCGTCTCCTTTGACTCCCCTCAGCAGACGGAGAGACACAGGCTCTTTGAGGCGTATAAGGCCCAGAGGCCCGAGGCCCCGGGAGACCTGGTCCGGCAACTTCCGTTGATCAGGGATGTCATACGGGCCTTCAATATAAAGATCTTCGAGATGCCGGGATACGAAGCGGACGACCTTCTCGGTACGATAGCGAAGAAGGCCGCAGCAGAGGGCGATGAAGTCTTCATCGTTACGAGCGACAAGGACATGCTGCAGATCGTGGACGACAGGATCAAGATGTACGATCCGATGAAGGACAGGGTCCTCGATACGCACTACGTGACGGAAAAGTTCGGCGTGGGACCCGGCAGGGTGACGGAGGTTATGGCTCTTACCGGAGACGCGGTCGACAACATACCGGGGGTGAAAGGAATAGGGGAGAAGACGGCGCGGGAACTCCTCTCTTCGGCGGAGAGCCTCGACGAGCTGCTGGATCATCCGGAAAGGATCGGGAAGGAAAAGCTAAGGAAACTCCTGGCCGAAAACGCGGGCGTCATACGCCTGAGCAGGCATCTTGCAACGATCGACACCTCCGTCCCCATCGAAATCGACAGGGAGGAATTTGCGATGAGGGAACCGAACTGGAAGGAACTGCTTTCCCTGTTCAGGGAGTTCGAGTTCTCCAGTCTGTTGAAGATGATCCCTTCCGTGGGCAGGGAAAGGGACTACGAGGCGATCGTTTCGATGGAGAGATTCAGCGAACTCGTCGCGTCCCTCACGGAGACCTTTGCCTTCGATATAGAAGCAACGGGCAGGGACCCTCTGGCGGACAGCATCGTCGGCATCGCCTTTTCCAAAGAAAAGCGAAAGGCGTGCTATGCGCCGTTCCATCTTTCCTATGAAGGCGCTCCGCAGCCGGTAGAGGCGCGCGAGGCCCTTGCTCTCGCCGCCCGGGTATTTGAAGACGACGGCATTCCGAAGACCGGCCACAATCTGAAATACGACGTCGAGATGCTCAGACGTCAGGGGGTCAACGTCAGGGGCGTGTTGTACGACACGATGATCGCCTCGTACCTCATCAATCCGAACAGATCGAACCACGGCCTCGGTGACGTCTCCTTCGAGTACCTCTCCTACCGGAAGAAGGCTTTTCAGGAAGTACTCGGGAAAAGAAAGTCCTTCTCGGAGGTCCCGCTCGAAGACGCAGTCTCCTACGCCGCGGAGGATGCCGCGCTCGCTTATGAACTCAGGGAGATCCTTTTCGCGAAACTGAAAGAAGAAGGTCTCGAAACCGTCTATTTCGATATCGAAATGCCCCTTATCGGCGTGCTTATCGGGATGGAAGAAGCGGGTTTCAAGGTGGATACGGAGAGACTGAATGCGATGTCCCGGGAGCTTTCGACTGAGCTCGACGCCATCCGGAAGAGGATCTATTTTCTCGCCGGCGAGGAATTCAACATCAATTCCCCGAAACAGTTGAGCAAGGTCCTGTTTCATACGCTGGGGCTTAAACCGGGTAAACGGACGAAGACGGGCTTTTCGACCGAGATGGGCGTCCTCGATGAGCTTTCGGAGGACCATGAACTTCCCCGGGAGATACTCGACTACAGAAGTCTGAGCAAATTGAAATCGACCTATACTGATGTACTGCCGAACCTCATCAATCCCGCCACGGGCCGTATCCATACGTCCTTCAACCAGACGGTCGCCGCGACGGGGCGGCTGAGCAGCAGCGAGCCCAATCTGCAGAACATACCGATCCGGGGGGACTGGGGCAAGAGGGTCAGGGAGGCGTTTGTCGCGGAGGAGGGGAATGTGATTCTCTCTGCCGATTACTCCCAGATCGAACTGAGGATCCTCGCGCACCTGAGCGGGGACAGGGGCCTCATCGACGCCTTTACTGCGGGGATCGACATCCATTCAAGGACCGCCTCGGAGCTCTTCGGCGTCGCGCTCGAGGGGGTCACTGCGGAGATGAGAAGGGCGGCAAAGACGGTGAACTTCGGCATCGTCTACGGCATAACCCCTTACGGCCTCTCGGAGGCCCTGAACATCCCTCCGGCAGAGGCAAAAAAGTACATCGACGGGTACTTCGAAGGCCATCCGGGCGTGAAGGCGTATATCGAACAAACGCTCGAAGAGACGAGGGACAAGGGGTATGCCGAGACGCTTTTCGGGAGGAAGAGGTCCATACCCGAATTAAAAAGCCGGAACGCGGCTACCCGGGCCCTCGGAGAGAGACTCGCCGTCAACTCGCCCATCCAGGGGACCGCAGCCGATCTCATCAAGATCGCGATGATACGGATCCACGACACGTTTGCCGCCCGCGGAGCCGCCGTGAAGATGATCCTTCAGGTGCACGACGAACTCGTATTCGAACTGCCCGTGCACGCGCTGGAGGATACGAAACGGACCGTCAGGGAAAACATGGAAGGAGTAGTGAGTGTGTCGGTCCCGCTGAAGGTCGAAATCGGCTACGGCAGGAACTGGGCCGAGGCCCACGGTTGACGCGGCGAAGAGCTGCTACTCCCAGTTCATAATATCGGCGTTATCTTTTTCGCCGCCGGGCTGGCCGTCGTTCCCATAGGAATAAAGATCGTATTCTCCGTGCGTCCCGGGCGTCTGATAGTTCCAGGGTTTTTTCCAGGGATCCGACAGCAACGATGACTTCACGTACGGACCGTCCCAGTTGTCGATGCCGGGGTTCGTTGCAAGCGCGTTCAGCCCCTCTTCGGTGGTAGGGTACCTCCCGACGTCGAGCCTGAACTTGTCCAGACCCTGCTCGATGCTCGCAAGTTGGGCCTTAGCCGCCTCGTACTGGCCTTTTCTGAGCTGGTTGAAAAGCTTCGGGGCAACGAGCGTCGCGAGAAGGCCTATGATCACCATCACTACGAGTAGTTCGACAAGGGTAAACCCTTTTTCGTTCGACACACACGTTCTTCTCTGCATCTTTCTCTCCTGTATTGACTCTAAGGTACTGATTATTTAAGCTAACAATAATCTGCGGATAAGTCAATACGGAGGTCGTATGAAATACCAGGTCGGAAAACCGGGGAGAATGATCGTGGCGCGCTTTGAAGACGGAGAGGACGTGCTCGGGAATCTGGCGGAGATCGCCAGAAAGGAGAAGATCAGGGCTGCCGCGCTTTACCTCGTGGGCGGGATGCGCGAGGCAAGGATCGTCGTCGGTCCCGAGAAGGACGAAATTCCCCCTGTCCCTGTCTGGAGGGAACTCGGGGAGAGCCACGAAGTGGTCGGATTCGGGACGATTTTTTGGGAGGGCGATGAGCCGAAGGTGCATTTCCACGGCGCCTTCGGGAAAAAAGAGATGGTGAAGATGGGCTGTATGAGGGAGAAGACCGAGACATTCCTCGTTCTCGAGGCGGTGATCATCGAACTCGAAGGGATCGAGGCGGTCAGGGAATTCGACCAGGCGTCGGGATTGACGCTGCTCAAACTGTGAACGTTTCCGCACATTCCAGGGAGGGCCGGGTAGTTCAGCCGGACGGAGGTGTTTCATGGAAATCCTGAAAGCCGTCAGGGAGAGAAGGAGCATCAGGAACTTCGAGAAAAGAGAGATCCCGCAGAACCTTGTCGATACACTCATCGATGCGCTGATATGGGCGCCGAGCGCGGGGAATCTCCAGGCGAGGAAATTCTATTTCGTACAGGACGCAGCGCTTAAGAAAGGATTGGTGGCTGCCGCCCTCGGTCAAGGTTTTATCGCGGAAGCGCCTCTGGTAATTGCGGCTTGCACAGACGACATGATCTTCGGGAGATACGGAGACAGGGGACTCAACCTTTATGCCATACAAGACGTGGCGGCCAGTATCATGGGCATGATGCTCGTGGCCCATGAAAACGGACTCGGCACCGTCTGGGTCGGGGCATTCAGGGAAGCTATGGTGATCGAGGCGCTCGATCTGCCCCATAATCTCAGGCCGGTTGCCATAGTCCCGGTGGGCTACCCGTCGAAGATACCCTCGCCCCCTCAAAGGGTTTCTAGGCAGTCGGCAATTGAATTCAGGTAGCGGATAGGAGGGGTCGTGAAGGGAGGAGAAATGCGAAAACCGGAGATAGTATTAAAGACACTGCCTTCCGACACGAAGACCGCCGAAAACTCATGATCGATACTATGGCCTGAGAAAAAGAACTCGTGCGACTGAGTGTGCCGTTGCCGCAAAAGAAAGGGAGGCTGCGAGCGGGAGGACATTCCTCTTATGCGCGGAGTACCGACAATTCGTCGAGCGCCCTTTTCATATCTTCCGGAAGTGGACTCGAAAACTCCATATATTCTCCGGAGACAGGGTGGAAAAATCCGAGCAGTCTCGCATGGAGCATCTGCCGGGGAAAGGATATCTTTTTTCTTCCTGCGGCGATCTCCGTCTTTCTTCCGTAAGTCCTGTCCCCGAGCACGGGATGGCCGATCGATGCGAAGTGAACCCTGATCTGATGGGTCCGTCCGGTTCCCAGGCTCGCCTCGATCAATGTCGCAAACCCGAACCGCTTAATCACCTCCCACCGTGTGACGGCCTCTTTCCCTTTTCTGACCCTCGTCGACATCTTCTTCCTGTCGGATGAGGAGCGTCCCACGGGAAGCCTTATTTCCCCCGTGTCGGCATTGAGATTTCCGAAGACAAGGACGCAGTACTTCCTCCGTATCGTCCTCTCCCTAAACTGCCCGATTAGACTGTAATAGGCATTGTCGGCGAGGGCCACAATCATCACACCTGAGGTGTCCCTGTCGAGTCGGTGCACCACGCCCGGCCGTAACGGGCCGCCGACCGCGACAAGCTCTCCGCAATGGTGTGCGAGGGCGTTCATTAGCGTGCCGTGTGCGTGGCCCACAGCCGGATACACGACCATGCCCGCGGGCTTTTCCACAACGACGACGTATTCGTCCCTGTAGAGGATTTCGATGGGGATCGCCTCGGGAACCAGCGCCCCGGTTTCTTTCTGAGGAAGCGCAAACATGATTGCGTCGTTCGCCTTCACCCGGTAATGGCTGCTGACCGCGCTGCCTGCAACGAGGACGCGACCCGCCTCTATCAGTCTCTGCACCTGCGAGCGGGTTATCCCCGTTTTCCCCGCAAGGAACACGTCGATCCGTTCCCCCGCATCCGCTGCTTCAGCCGTTATCTTTCCTGTTCTATCCATAGAGATCAAGACGCATCCGGGAAGCTTCGCACGGAACGAAAATGTCCCTCTTCCCATGACCATTATACCGTATCGCATCGACGAATGACCCTTTTCCGGCAAATAACGATTGTGCTAGAATACGCCTCGATGAAGGACGGGATCACCATTCGTATTCTCGGCGACTACGGGCCTTTTTCGAGAATGGGCAAGAGCGTCGGCTACCAGGTAACGATCGGCCGCTCCAGTTTCCTCCTCGATTGCGGTTCACCGCTCTTCCAGCAGATAGGAGGCCACGGTCTCAAGAAGATCAAAGGTCTGATCATTACCCACTGCCATGACGACCACAAGAGATGGTTCACCGACTTCGCCCTCTTCAATATGTATGCTCCCGACGTCGCGAACAGGGTTTTCCTTCTCGCCTCCGAGGATGTGCATAACGATCTTATGAGGGCCTCCGGGCCTTCCCTCGAGAGGAGCCTTTCAGCGGACTCACGGAATGTGATCGACATCCCCTACGAAGCCTATATCGATTACCGGACCCTGGGCCCGCGCGCCAGATACCGGATAGTCCCGCATCAAGTCGGTCCGGGGCACGAGAGGCTTTGCGTCGTCGACGGCAACGGCAGCGTCCTCGGTCCGGAAAGAGCAAAGATCGTGATAAGCGAAAAAACGAAGAGGCCGAGGCTGCTCTTCAGGGATCCTTTCTACAAAGAATGGGTCGAACCGGAAAGTTTTTATCCCTTTTCGTCGGACGTATTCTATGAGGAGGAAAAAAACCTCTACCGGGATGAGGAGGGCTTCACGATCGCGGCAATCAAGGCTCCAGTATGGCATGGGATCACAGGGATCGGCATCGTGATCAGGACAGGGGAGGAAACGCTGGTCTTCAGTTCGGATACGG
Source organism: Nitrospirota bacterium (assembly GCA_023475105.1). Classification (GTDB taxonomy): domain Bacteria; phylum Nitrospirota; class Thermodesulfovibrionia; order Thermodesulfovibrionales; family UBA9159; genus JAMCWJ01. Next base: position 42,551 of record JAMCWJ010000050.1, on the reverse strand, counting down.
TCCACGATACGGAATTATGGAAGGACTTGCACCGCGGGAAAAGGGTCCCTCGTGTCTCCCTTTCGGGAAAGGAATTCGAATCTGCGTCGCTGCTTTACGGAGACATCAACGATTATATCGAACGGGTGTGGAGTGAGGAGCGTTACCGGGAGGCCGTCGATGCGTTCCGGAATTCCGTCGTTATCCACGATATCTCTGCGCGGAAGAGCGTGGTTCATACGGACTATGAGAATCTGCACAGGACATCGTTGACGAGGGAGAACGCGATTTTGACGCACAGTCCCGATGCGATAACTTCCGAATGGGTGCTCTGCGGGGCGGAGAAGAGCTTCAGGATCAGGGGTGGGAGATTCTTCGAGGTGGTGGGAGACAGACTCTGTCCGATGAATGCGCACATTTATCATAAGGAAGCGGGGAAATACTACGTAGGCTACAGGAGGGAAAAGGGAAGATATACCGTATACGAGGACAGGGGCCTTCTTCGCATTTCCGCAGCGGGATCTGATCGGGCGCCCCAAGGGAAGCTTCTCTATGCGGTGGACCTCTACGAGGACCTATCGGGCGGTTACTTCCCGAAGATAGAGAAGGAGAACGCCGCATACCTGGAACGGAAAGACGGGAAGGTTGAACTCGTCGAATTCGACGACGAGGGAAGCACCGGGAAGATTGTGGGGGACTGCAGGGACAAACTCCTCGCGGAAGAGCCTCCCGGCACGGACTTTTCTGTTGACATGCGCTGACGGGTACTGCAGGCTTAGAGAAGAACTTGCTCTGAGGAAACCCAAAGCTGTCCTTCGCGGAGCTGAGTAACGCGACCGGAGCGGTCCTCCGGCATGCCACGATGCTCACTGTGTGACTGATCCCGGCATCGTTCCCGCCGCGCCCTTCCCCTTGACTTTTTGTCAGATAATCATATATAAATATGTTTATATGATTTCCGAGGTGCAGCTCTTCAAACTGCTTTCCGACGAGACACGGGTGAGGATTCTCATGCTCCTCGGACGGAGAGAACTCTGCGTATGCCAGCTCATGGGGGTGCTCGGCGTGTCCCAGCCGCTCGTCTCCCGGAACATCTCGCTCCTGAGCAGTGCGGACCTCCTTGAGGAACGGAGGGAGGGCAAGCTCGTATTTTATTCGCTGAAGAGGAAACAGTCGTCTTTCGTTGCACGGATTCTCGCAGTATTGAAAACCGGCCTGAAAAATGATAAAAGGTTACTGGATGACCTCCGCTCCCTCGGCGAGTGCTACGAATTTCAGAAAAAGACGGGGAAGTGCGATATGAAGACCTTTCTCTCATTCATGGAAACGAGAAGGGGGAAAAGATGAAGAGAAAAACGATTGTTGTCCTGTTGACGGCGTGCATGATCGTTCCCGCCGCGTTGTACGCGGAGCAGGGGCCTATCGGCCTGCGCGACGCAATCGGCATCGCGTTCGAGAACAACCACGAAATACGGGCCTTCAGAAATTCCCTTGCCGCCCAGGAGGAAGACATCGGGATCGCGAAGAGTTCCCTGCTGCCCAGGCTCACGTTCGAAGAAAGATTCATGAGCACCACGAACCCCACCTACGCCTTCATGGCAAAGCTGAACCAGCAGCGTTTCACCGCGCAGGATTTCGATGTGGTCTCGCTGAACAATCCCTCGGCGACGAACGATTTCCAGACGTCGTTCTCCTTTGAGCAGCCCGTCTTTGCAAAGAAAGCATACATCGGCCTGGATATGGCGAAAAAGGAGTACCGCTCAAAGAACGACGACTACGTGAGGATGAAGCAGGAGACGGCGCTGAAAGTGGTGCGGGCCTATCTCGCGGTCCTCACCGCAAAGGAATACGTCTCGGCCTCGGAAAAGGCCACGGAAGACGCGAAGGAACATCTGCGGATTGCGAAGCTCCGGTACGACGCAGGACTCGGCCTGTATTCCGATACCCTGAGGGCTTCGACCGCGCTCACCGAGACGGAACAGAAACTGGTGAGTGCGGAAAAGAATCTTGATGTCGCAAAGAGGGCGCTCGGGTTGGTCATGGGCAGGTCGGAACCCGTCGAACCGGCAGGGGAGAGGCTGGAATTCCCCCTGAGGGGCGTCGAGTATTATACGAACGCCTCGATGGAAAGAAAGGACATCAGTGCCCTGGCGCAAGCCTCTCCCCTGCCGGTTCGACGGGTGAAGCTTGCCGAGGCAGGATACTTTCCGGTTGTCGGAATCGGGGGCTCTTACCAGTTCAACGACCACAGAAGGCCTTTCGGCTCCGAGGGGGAGAGCTGGCAGATGCTCGCTTTCCTGCGGTGGGAATTGTTTGACGGAACGAAGAGGGAACACGAAAGATCGAAGGCAAAGTACCAGGCTGCGGAAACGGAGGAGCATCTCGAGGGCCTGAAAAAGACAATCTCCTTCAGGGTGTACGAGGCCTATCTCACGGCGAAAGAAGCGATAAAGAATGCGGAACTGGCGGAGGAAGCCCTCGGGACTGCGGAGGAGGGCAAGCGCCTCGTCGAAGAGAGGTACGAAAATTCCCTCTCCCCCATGGTCGATCTCCTCGATGCGCAGGTGAGTCTCGACCATGCGCGCGCCAATGCCGCAGCCCGCGAAAACGAGCGCCGTCTTGCCGTTGCAAATCTCGCCTGTGAAAGCGGAACGATATTAAAGGACCTGAACATAGAATGACACCCCGGGAGGATTCAATGAAGAAAGACCGCCCATCAGGCCTGCAAGGCCGGTCTGTAACGAGCGTCGGGGCGCGCCATGCGGTGCGCCTTTTTTCTTTCCTCTTTTCCTGCATTGTCCTGGCCGCCTCCGTACTGCTCCTTGCCGGTTGCACGGAGAAGGTGAAGCCGGGCACCGCAGAGGTGAAAAGGACGGCGGTCACGGGGGTCGAAGCGGCAGAGATACTACCCTCGCCGGTCGAGGAGTACTACGAGGCCTCCGGGACGGTAAAGGCAAAGACCGCGAGTATCGTTGCAAGCAGGGTGATGGGGACCGTGACATCGGTAAAGGTGCGCGAGGGAGACCATGTGCATGCAGGACATGTGCTGCTGATTCTGGACGACAGGGATGTCGCGCAGAGGGTGAAGGCCGCGGAGAAGGCCCTGGAGGCTGCAGAGCAGAACAGACTGCTCGCAGAGGTTACGTACGACCGGTACAAGAAGCTCTACGACGGGAAGGCCGCCTCGAAGCAGGAGATCGATCAGATAGACACGCAGCGCAAGGTCGCAGGAAGCGAATACGAAAGGGCAAAGGCCGGTCTTGCGGAGGCACAGGTCTATTACGGTTTTACGAGGATCACTGCGCCGGTCTCCGGGGTCGTCACGGAGAAAAAAATAGACCAGGGCAGCATGGCCGTTCCGGGAACGCCCCTCCTCACCATAGAGGACAGTTCCTCCCTGCGGATCGATGTAAACGCCGGGGAAGGACTCAGCGGAGCACTGAAGGCCGGCATGCCCGCAGACATCCTTATCGGAGCGGCCCCGCAGAAGATCTCGGGCAGGATTTCGGAAATAGTCCCGGCAGTCGATCCGATGTCGAGAACGTTCCTGGTAAAAGTCGAATTCAAAGGTCCGGGGCTGAAGTCCGGGCTTTACGCCAAGGTCAGGATCCCGGTCGGCAAGAGGGAGGCTGTCCTCGTTCCGAAGAACGCCATCGTCGAAAAGGGCGAGCTGACGGGTGTGTACACGGTCGGCAATGATGACGTGATACGGTTCACGCTGGTGAGAACCGGAAAGACATACGACGACAGGGTCGAGATAGTGTCGGGTCTCGGCACGGCGGAAAGGGTGATTGTCAAGGGGGTCGAAAAGGCCGTTGACGGCGGATTATACCGCGGTCCGGGCTCCGAAAAACAGGGGTAAAGCAGGAAGGGATACGACAGGATTACGACATGAAGGGGACAGGTTTGTCGGGAAAAATCGCAAAGGCCTTTATTCAATCGAAGCTCACCCCTCTCATCGTGCTCACAGCCCTCATACTCGGGGTCTTTGCGGTGATCGTCACCCCGCGGGAGGAAGAGCCCCAGATTATTGTTCCGATGATCGACGTGATGGTCGCCTATCCCGGCGCCTCCGCAAAGGAGGTGGAGGAGAGGGTCACCAGACCGGTCGAGAAGCTCCTGTGGGAGATCAAGGGAGTCGAGTACGTCTATTCGATGGCGAAGCCCGGAATGAACCTCACGATCGTCAGGTTTTACGTGGGGCAGGACATGGAGGAGAGCCTCGTAAAGCTCTACAACAAACTGATGTCCCATTACGACATCATCCCTCCGGGCGTCTCCCAGCCCCTCGTGAAGCCGAAATCGATTGACGACGTACCGATCGCCACCTTCACGCTCTGGAGCGACAAGTATCACGGTTATGAACTGAGGCGTATCGCGGTCGAGGTTTGCAATGAGATAAAGAAAGGCAAGAACGTCTCCGAGACGAACGTCACCGGCGGCCAGAGGAGGCAGGTGAGGGTCGTCTTCGATCCCCTGAAACTGAGGGCATATCACACCTCCCCGTTTCAGATACTGGGGGCCCTTCAGAAGGCGAACTTCCTCCTTCCCTCGGGCGCCTTTTCCTCCGGCAACAGGGAGTTTCTCGTAGACACGGGCGCATTTCTCAAGAATACGGATGAAATAGGGAATCTCGTTACCGGGGTGTACAACGAAAAACCCGTATACCTCAGGGACGTGGCGGAACTGAGGGACGGTCCGGAAGAGCCCGCGGATTATGTATTCCTGGGCCTCGGTCCGCGGGCGGGGGTCAAGGGTATCGGAGGGGCATACCCGAAGTCCGGCCAATACCAGGCGGTAACGATCACCGTCGCCAAGAAAAAGGGTTCCAACGCCAGCATCATCGCGGAGGAGACAACAAGGAAGATCCAGGCCCTGAAAGGGAGCCTCATTCCTTCGGGCGTCGAGGTGACTACGACGAGAAACTACGGGGAGACGGCAAAGGAGAAATCCGATGAACTCCTCGAACACCTCCTGCTCGCGACGATCTCCGTCATCATCCTCATTGCGCTGGCGCTCGGCTGGAGGGAATCGATCGTTGTTGCGGTCGCGGTTCCCGTCACCCTTGCCCTGACACTCCTCATAAACTACCTTTACGGTTACACCCTCAACAGGGTGACCCTTTTTGCCCTGATCTTCTCGATAGGAATCCTGGTCGATGATGCGATTGTCGTCGTCGAGAATATCCACAGGCATTTCAGGATGCACAGGATAGACCGCCTCACGGCGGTACTCGCGGTCGATGAAGTCGGCAATCCGACGATCCTGGCGACGCTTGCGGTCATCGCGGCGCTGATGCCGATGGCGTTTGTACAGGGCCTGATGGGCCCCTACATGAGGCCGATCCCGATAGTGGCATCGGCGGCAATGATATTTTCGCTCCTTATCGCCTTCATCGTCAGTCCCTGGATGAGTTATCTGGTTCTCAAAGGCGTCAGGACAAAGAACGACGGGGAGAAAGAAAGCAGAGAAGGGGAGGGGCTCGAAAGGCTCTATGGGAAGATGCTCGGGCCGCTCCTTGACAACAGAGGGAAGCGAGCAGCCGCACTCTGTATCGTCCTGCTGCTGCTCGGACTGTCTTTGCTTCTCGTTCCCCTCAAGGCGGTCGAGATGAAAATGCTCCCCTTCGACAACAAGAGCGAGCTTCAGGTGATCGTAGACCTGCCCGAGGGGGTGACGCTCGAAAAGAGCGCTTCCCTGGCGCGAGAGATGGGGGAGTACCTGAAGACCGTGCCCGAAGTGACCGATTATGAGTCGTATATCGGAACCGCGGCGCCCTTCAACTTCAACGGTCTGGTCCGGCATTACTATCTCCGGTCCGGCAGCAACGTTGCGGATATCCAGGTAAATTTCGTCCAGAAAGGCGAGCGGACGGCGCAGAGCCATGATATCGCAAAGAGGATCAGACCCCCTCTCAAAAAGATCGCCGACGCGTATGATGCACGAGTGAAGATAGCGGAAATACCTCCCGGTCCGCCGGTCCTGAGCACCCTCGTCGCGGAAGTGTACGGACCAGACAGGGAGGGACAGGTCGAGGTCGCCCGAATGATAAAAAAGATCTTTGCGCAGACGGAAGGGGTCGTTGACGTGGATTGGTACGTCGAGGCGGACCAGAAGAAATTCGTTTTCGATGTCGACAAGGAAAAGGCAGCGCAGAACGGGATCACTACCAAAGCGGCCTCGAAGACCCTGAGGACCGCGCTCGGCGGCATGACCGCCGGGCTTGTGCATTTCGATCGGGAAAAGGAGCCTGTCGAACTCCTGCTGAGGATGCCCGTCAGGGACCGTTCAAGTGTTCCCTCGCTGGAAGAGGTTTCCGTACCGTCTTCTTCGGGGGCTTTGGTACCCTTGTCGCAACTCGTCACAGTGAGGGAGCGGACGGAAGACAAGACCATCTATCACAAGAACCTGAAGCGTGTGGTATACGTCACGGGAGATGTCGCGGGCGCCGCGGAAAGCCCCGTCTATGCCATTCTCAAGATGAAGGGCACCATAGGGAAGATCCCGCTTCAGGGCGGATACACGCTGAAGCAGTATTTTACCTCCCAGCCCTGGCTTGAAGACCGCTATGCGATGAAGTGGGACGGCGAGTGGCAGATAACCTACGAGGTGTTCAAGGACCTCGGCATCGCCTTCGGCGCCGTGCTGATTCTCATTTACATTCTCGTCGTCGCCTGGTTCAGGAATTTCGTCACCCCCTTGATCATCATGGCGCCCATACCCCTCACGCTCGTCGGCATACTCCCGGGGCATTGGCTGTTCGGCGCATTTTTCACGGCCACCTCGATGATCGGCTTTATCGCCCTGGCGGGCATCATCGTGCGGAATTCGATCCTGCTCATCGATTTCGTCCAGGTGGAGTGGAGAGAGAGAGGACAGCTGAGGGATGCGCTGATAAAGGCAGGGGCGGTGAGGTTCAGGCCGATCGCCCTGACTGCAGCCGCGGTCGTCGTCGGCTCCTTTGTCATGCTTTTCGATCCGATCTTCCAGGGTCTTGCGATTGCGATGATGTTCGGCGCCGTGGCGGCAACAGCCCTGACATTGCTCGCTGTCCCGCTGCTGTATTATGAATTCTTCAAGAACAGGGTCTGTCCCCTGAAGGAAGAGGTCGCGGAAGAGGAAAAAGAAAAGAGGGAGAACGACGAGTTCTCCGAGATGTGAGAAAAGGAGGTTGACTCTGACGGCCCCGGCAGGTGTAAACTTACTAAGGGGACATATTAAGGTGTGCATAATAGTATCGACATCTATTGTGTCATTCCCGCTTGTCGGGAATCCTTCTTGCAGCAAAGAAAGATGCCGGACAAGCCGGCATGACAGAGAAGAGGCGTTCAATCAGTGTCCACATTATTATGAGAACATTAGTAAGTAGGATACTTTGAATGTCACTCCGGCTTGACCGGAGTCTCTCTTAAGAAGGATTCCCGACAAGCGGGAATGACATCCTGCTAATGAATGTGTTAGCAAGATGATCGGCATCTGCGGGCTTTTCCCTGATGGCGGATTGTATGTATGGTTTCGGCCAAAGCCGGCACTGAAGAAATAGCAAGGAGGAAACGTTATGGAAACACAGTACCTGTGCCTCGCCTGCGGAGACCGCTTTGAGGTCTCTCCGCCCGAGGAAGAGAGCTGCCCGCGATGCGGCAGCGCCAATACCCTGAAGCTGACCCCGCCAAACGTATTCGGATTCTTGGGCGGCGGGGGCGGCTGAACCCCCTTCAGCTGCTGAGACCGGTCCGGTCTCTGAAAAGTCATCACTCAGGAGGGCGCGGTCGTACACCGCGCCCTCTTGTCATTCCTGCTTGCCGGGAATCCTTGGCTCCTCATCCTGCACTGTCTATACCATCATCAATTCGGATGATACAATGAAAGGGACGGGAAAGACCGCAGCGTGCGTAATCTTCAGGACCGGTCTTTCCGGTAAGCCGAGGTTCTCAAAAGCTTATTGCAGAGGAACGGGATCAGCAACAGCAGGCTTTCTGCCGGGAGGTGCAGATGAAAACTTCGTTCACCAGAAGGGATTTTTTCAAGGGGCTCGGGGCGGGGACGATCGGTCTCGGTATCGGCGTTTCTCTCTTTGATGGAATATACCAGTGTGCGGAGGCGCTCACCGAAGAGGAAACACACACCCTTCTTATGAAGGGGACCGTTAATTTCAAGGGTTTCACGGCCGAAGAGATCACCCCGAACAATGAATTCTACATTACGACATACTCGGACAAGGTACCTGATATCGATCCGAAGACATTCTCCCTGAGGGTGGAGGGTCGCGCCGAAAAACCCTATGCGCTCAGCCTTGGCGAGATCAAAGCGATGCAGGACAGGACGGAGTTCGTTACCCTCGAGTGTATCGGGAACCCGGTCGGAGGCAGCGCCGTCAGCAATGCCCTGTGGGAAGGGGTCACTCTGAGGAAGGTGCTTGAAAGGGCTGTACCCGGCAAGGGCATCGTCAAGGCGGCTTTTTTTGCGGAGGATGGGTACAGCGACAGCATCCCATACTCTCTGGCGCTCTCCGGGGAGGTATTCCTCGCCTTTAGGATGAACGGCCAGGCCCTGCCGAAACAGCACGGATATCCCCTGAGGATGATCATTCCGGGCCTTTACGGGGAAAAGAGCGTAAAGTGGCTTTCGAAGATAGAGCTTGTGGATTATGATTTCAAGGGGTACTGGCAGAAGAGGGGGTGGTCCGACACGGCGGTCATCTCGATCATGTCCGAGATCCTGATGCCGATGGACGGCAGGGAAGTGCCTCTTGGGAATTACGTAATCGGAGGAATCGCCTTTGGCGGCAGGTACGGCATCGGCAAAGTACAAGTCTCCCTCGACGACAGGAAGACCTGGCACGACGCAGAGATGAAGGCGCCGCTCTCCCGGTGGTCATGGGTGCTGTGGAGATACGACTGGAGGCCCGCTAAGGAAGGGGACCATAGGATAACGGTGCGGGCCTTTGGCAGGGGCGGAAAAGTGCAGGAGTCTCCGTCCCTTTTCGGAAAACTCTTCGGGACTTTTCCCGATGGCGCAAAGGGACTTCATTCTGTAAGTGTGAAAGTAGTGAGGTAGCAGGATGCCGGAGCGATGAGCGGGAAGCTCAGGAAAACAGCGGTCCTCGTTGCGGTCATCGCCATCATTGCCGCCTTCAAGGTCTTCCACCTTGGCGATTATTTTGCGCTTTCCTACCTGAAGGAGTCGCAGCAGAGGTTCGCGGCCCTCTATGCCGGCCACCCGATCGCCGTTGTTGCGGCCTACACGGCCGTCTATATCTTCGTCACGTCGCTTTCTCTGCCTGGGGCTGCGATCATGACCCTTGCCGGGGGCGCGCTTTTCGGATTGCTGAGAGGCACGATTGTCGTCTCCTTCGCGAGCGCCGTCGGTGCGACCCTTGCGTGTTTCGTCTCGCGGTTCGTCTTGCGTGACTGGGTGCAGTCGAGGTTCGCGGATAAACTCGGGACGATCAATGAAGGGATCGAAAAAGAGGGCCCCTTCTATCTTTTCACGCTGCGGCTGATCCCTGTCTTCCCCTTCTGGCTCATCAATCTCCTGGTGGGACTAACGAGGATGCCCCTGAAGACATTCTACTGGGTATCGCAGATAGGGATGCTCCCGGGCACCCTGGTATACGTCAATGCCGGCAGGGAGCTGGCGAAGATACGTTCGCTGTCGGGAATACTCTCCCCGGGGCTGATCCTCTCTTTTCTTCTCCTGGGGTTGTTCCCTCTTGTGTCGAAGAAGCTGTTCGGCTTTTACAAATCGAGAAAGAAAAAGTCCGGCAACTTCGTCCTGTGATGGGAGAAAGGGCTTCTGAATTTCTCCCGGTGAGCCTGCTTTCCCTGCTGCAAAGACAGCGACCGCTCCGACTGCGCTCAGTCCGCTCCGAGTTCCTTAAGCCTTTTCCATAGCGTGACCCTGCTGATCCCCAGGTGTTTCGCAGCGAGGGTCTTATTCCCCTTGTACAGGGCCAGGGCGGAGCGTATCTTCTCGCGCTCTGCCCGCTCGTCGTTTCCGCCGGCCTTTTTCTCGCGAAACAGATAGTCCGGCAGGTTCGAGACTTCGATGGTGTCGCCCTTGCACGTAATCGCGCTGTGCTCCAGGGCATTGATCAGCTGCCTCACGTTTCCGGGCCAGCTGAAATTCCCTATGATCTCCATTGCGGGCGGACTTATCCTCCGGATGTCCTTGTTGTTCACAAGAGAGATCTTCTTCAGATAATGGAAGGCTATGATCGGAATATCCTCGCGCCTTTCCCTGAGAGGAGGCACCTCGACCACGATAGAGTTTATCCGGTACAGGAGATCTTCCCTGAACCTGTCCTGGGGAATGAGACCGTCCAGTTCTTTGTTCGTCGCCGAGATAAGTCTTATGTTAACAGGGATCGGCCTGTGGTCTCCGACCCTTTCGACGACTTTCTCCTCGAGGACCCGCAGAAGCTTCACCTGCATGATTTTGGGCATATCGCCTATTTCATCGAGGAAGATGCTCCCGTTGTTGGCGGCCTCGAACCTCCCAACCCTGTCGTTGATCGCGCCGGTGAAGGAACCCTTCGTGTGGCCGAAGAGCTCGCTTTCGAGGAGATGATCGTTCAGTGACGCGCAGTTCATTGCTATGAAGGGCCCTTCCTTGCGTCTGCTCAGTTTGTGGATCGCACGTGCCACGAGGTCCTTGCCCGAACCGCTTTCGCCGCATACCAAGACCGGCGCCTCGCTCACGGCGGCGTTCCGTATCTGCTCGAACAGTCTCTGCATCGGGCTGCTTCTTCCCAGCAGACCCATGAACCAGTATTCCTGCCTCAACTCCTGTTTCAGTTCCTCGAGTTCCAGTTCCTTCATGTAGAGGGACGTAATATCGGTCATCGATTCCACGGCACCGACGACCTCGTCGCTGCTGTCCCTGAGGACGACGGCGTTTTTCAGGAGATAGACAGACCTTCCGTCGCCGGAGCGTATCCTGCATTTCTTGTTGCACATCGATCCGGTCTCGAAGAGATCGCAACTTCTCTGTCTTCCCGATTCCGTGAGGATTACGCAGGTATCGCTGTCGAGCATGGTGCAGGATTTCCCGATAACTTCTTCCCTGCGGTGACCGGTTATCTCTTCGGCGGCCTTGTTGAAGAACAGGATAGTCCCTTCGGTGTCGACGACCATAAGGCCGTCCCTCATCGTCTCGAAGACATCTACGAGAAACTTCGGATCCTTAAGAAACCTTTCGAGCATAGAATTCATCGTTGTTTTCTCAGCAGACCCTGCTGTTAATAGTTAATACTGTTAATTAACAAATTAACAGTATTTTGTCAACCAAAAAATTCATACACTAAAAAATCTTCCGTAATCAAACAGAATTATCGGCCCCCGGAGAGACACGAAATTTGCCGTCACAACAAAAATCAGAACGCGGATAAGGGCTGAACATCGGAGAATAAACAGGAATGAACGATATTGCAACGGAGCAGAACAAGGAGGCCGGAAGGCGCGTCCCGGCCTCCTTGTTCTGAAAGTCCGGCTTCCGCCTCTACCTTAGCGTCATCAACCGCGTATCCACGAGTCCCGCGCCATAGGCCTCGCCGTCCGGGATAGGGCTGCCGCCGAGATGACAATACCCCGTATCACAGGGTATACCTGTGAGGTCTCCGGGTGTGGTATCAAAGGGGTCGAGCGGCGGCGTCGCGTTGCCCCTGACCCTTTGCACCGTATCCTTCATGAAAGCGATGAGACCGTCCGGATCGTTTTGAAGGTCGGGATGGCTGCTCGCAATCAATGCAAGAACGGCTGCGACGTGCGGTGTGGCCATAGAAGTTCCCTGTATGGTGCTGTAACACTGCAGGTCCGGGAATTCCGTCCATCCAAGGAACATGATACAGGGAATCTGGGTCGCCCAGTTCGAAGTGGTGCTGAATGTTTCCCATGCGGAAGATCCGTCATCAAAGGTGAAAGGGAATCCGGGGGTCCCTCCCCTGTCGGAGAGCGGGAGATTGAATTTCCTTGCTCCTCCGGGCGCCGCCACATCGACGCGGGGGCCATAGTTGCTGTAATAGGCGAGCTGGTTTTCTCGTCCGACGCCGAAAGGCTGATGGAGGTCCGAAGATGGCTTGCACGTCGCATTGGTGTCTGTTGTGCCGGGGGGGCAGCTTTCCGACGCGCTGTTCACCGCATTGCCGGTGGCAGAGACCATCACGACGCCGGGGATCCCCGCAGGAGTCTCGTACATACCGTGAAGATCGGTCACACTGCCGCCGGGGGTCGTCAGGCTGCCGTAGCTCATGACCCTGCCGTTGTTACCGATACGGACATGATCGTTGCCCGCCGAGGCAACGATCACCGTCCCCTTCGAGCGGGCGTATTCGACCACGGCGACGTACTTCCGGTAAATCGCGGCCTGTTCCGGGTCGGATTGATCCGTGTATCCTCCGAAAGAGATGCTCACGATGTCGACTCTGTTCCGCGCAGCATAAAGGAAAGCGCTCAGGATTGTGGAGTCGTAGGCGCTGCCGCACCACTGCGATATCTTGATTCCGACGAGGCTGATATTCGGGGCAATACCGTTGATACCAGACCCGTTCATGAGCGCCGCGATATTTCCGCCGATCCAGGTGCCGTGCCCGTTGAAATCAAGGTCCGAAGAAGGCGCCCCCATCATTCCCGCAAGAAAATCGTCGCCAAAGCCGAAATAGGTCTCACAGAGTGGAGGGTCTTCTCCTGCGGTCAGGTCGACCACTTCCGTCACATTGGTCGCAAGCTCAAAATGCGTGTAATCGAGACCGGTGTCCGCCACACCTACCGTGATTACCGGCCTGCCCGCGGTGAAGCTCCACGTCTGGGGAGCGTTGATCCGCTCCACGTTCCAGAGCAGGCCCGGGAGCAAGAAAGCGGGGTCTCCCTCCGAACCCGCAATCGCAGGAGGCAGAGCAGCGGCGCCATTGACCAAGGTCTGCGGAGCCTGGCCGGAACGAAAGAACTCTTCACCCATCTCCGGCCTGATCAATCTCCTGATGCCGTCCCGTGCCACCTCCGCGGCCCTCGGATCGGCCGCGATCCTGCTCTTCAGCCCTTCAGAAGCCACCACCGCAAACGACTTGATTTCCCGCAGGTCATTTACGACCAGGCCGCCGAGCTTGGTCACCTCGGCGCGAAGGGTGTCATATTCGGCGCTGCTCCTCACCGTCACGATGAAGCGATCCTTGGGAACCGACACTTCCGCATACGCTGCCGGGTTTCCATAAAAAATAAATGCAAAAGACAGGACGAACAACGTGCTCAAAACGATTTTTTTCACCACACCCTCCTTGCTGTTAATGAGACCGAGAACGAAATAGATACCCCCATGTCATCGACCCCCTTTCCCAGCCGATGTTCCGCTATTGTATCAAATCACCCGTAGTTTTGATACGCAAAGAAGCTGTTCTGAAACCCGATAAAGAAACCGGGAAGTTTCGCCTCAAAACACTTATGCTAGAATAAAAATCATGAACAAAGCTATCAGGCATTGGCTGCCCGTATTCCTCTGGATGGGTTTTATTTTCTGGATGTCGACGGAGACATTCTCCGCCCGGAACACCTCCCTGCTTATCGGATCTCTTCTCTTTTTTCTGGCGCCGTCGCTTTCGCCTGCCGAAGTCGCCGCGGTACAAGGGGTAATCCGGAAATCGGGCCATCTGATCGAATATGCGATCCTGGCTATGTTGTTGTTTCGCGCCTTCCGCGGCGGCTCGGGAGAGCGCACCGTGCGATGGTCCCTCTGTTCTCTGTTCGTCGTTGCACTCTATGCCGCCGGCGACGAGTTCCACCAATCCTTTACCGCAGCGAGGACTGCATCGCTGCGGGATGTTGGTATCGATACCCTCGGCGGGATTCTCGCCCTCGGAGTAAGCGCCCTGTGGCGGCGCATTGATCATCGCCGCTGACCGGAAGAGCATCTCGTCCCGATCTGCGGGGCTGCGACGATGGGACAGCCGCTGCGGACCTTTTCCCTATTCCCTGTTTTCTTCGGGCTTCTTGAGGAGATCCCTTAGAAATACGTGTTCCAGGCGATGCCGTCCTTGATTCAATCATCTCCCATGCCCCCAAAACACAATCATTATATCAGATGACTCTCCCCGGGAAGAGACCTGATTTCGTTTTTCTTGATGGTGGATTTTGGGCAATCCGGTTCCTTTGACTAATCATACCGTTCGGTATACAATGGCGTTATGAAAAAAGTCGCATTCGTGTATGACGACATCTTCCTCCGGCACGAAACTCCGGCCTGGCATCCCGAATGCAAGGAGAGGCTGACTGCGATCGTGCGTGCGGTCGAGAATTCCCCCCTCCGGGAAGCGCTCGCTTTTCTCAAGCCGAGGAAGGCCTCATTCGCAGATATCGAGACGGTCCATACTCTCGGCTACGTCGAAAAACTGAAGGGGATGGGTGAAGGATATCTCGACCCAGACACCTTCCTCTCGCACGGCAGTCTGGAGGCTGCATTGTTCGCTGCCGGCGCGGTGATGGCGGCCGTCGACGAATGCCGCGGCGGGGAGGCGAAGAGGGCCTTTTGCGCGGTGAGGCCCCCGGGACATCACGCGGAGGCGGACAGGGCGATGGGCTTCTGCATTTTCAATAACGTGGCGGTGGGAGCACGATACGCGCAGAAGACGGGGTACGAGAAAGCCTTCATTGTGGATTTCGATGTCCACCACGGCAACGGCACGCAGCACACCTTTGAGGAAGACGACACGGTCTTCTATTTCAGCACACACCAGTATCCTCATTACCCGGGAACCGGAAGCGAAGCCGAGCGCGGAAAAGGAAAAGGCAGGGGATTCACCCGCAACGTCCCGATGGCGGGGGGGGCGGGGGACAAAGAGTACCTCGCCGCGTACCGCGAGATTCTTCCGCCCCTCGTAGAGAGCTTCGGTCCGGACATAATCCTGGTGTCTGCAGGATATGACATCCACAGGGACGACCCTCTGGCGGCGATACGTGTCTCTGGCGCGGGCATCAGAGAAATCGTGAGGGCGATTCTTTCCTTCCGGCTGCCCACGGTCATGACGCTCGAAGGCGGCTATGACCCGGAGGCGCTGGCAGAGTCGGTGCTGATCACGCTTGAAGAGATGGAGAAGGGGTAGCGCTCTCCGTTCGTCTGAAGACGACGACGGCGAGGGGCGGCAGGGTAATTCTTATGGAACAGGACCGGAGATGTATGCGGATGGGACCCGAAGGCACTCCTCCCGCATTTCCCATGTTGCTTCCCCCGTAGATCGAAGAATCGGTGTTAAGGATTTCCCTGTAGAAGCCGGGCGCGGGAACCCCCACGAGGTAATTGAGTCTCGGCACGGGAGTGAAGTTGCAGACGAAGATCGTGAAATCGTCGGGGTCTCTTGCCCTTCTCAGAAAAGAGAGGACGCTTCCCTCGACGTCGTGAAAATCGATCCACTCGAAGCCCTTCGGCTCGGAATCGAGTTCATAGAGGGAGGGCTCGGACCTGCAGATGCGGTTGAGGTCTTTCACCAGTCTCTGGAGGCCCCTGTGGGATTCGTATTCAAGCAGGTTCCAGTCAAGACTTGTATCGAAGTTCCATTCATGCCATTGTCCGAATTCTCCGCCCATAAACAGGAGCTTCTTCCCGGGATGGCCGTACATGAATCCGTAGAGAGCACGCAGGTTTGCAAACTTCTGCCACAGGTCTCCCGGCATCTTGTCCAGCAGGGAGCGCTTTCCGTGCACGACTTCGTCGTGGGACAAGGGCAGGATGAAATTCTCGGAAAAGGCGTAGAGGAGGCTGAAGGTCAGATTGTTGTGATGGTACTTTCTGAACACCGGGTCTTTCGAGAAATACGCGAGTGTGTCGTTCATCCAGCCCATGTTCCACTTCATACTGAAGCCGAGCCCTCCGAGATAGGTCGGCTTCGAGACGTTGGGCCATGAAGTCGACTCCTCGGCTATCGTGAGGATGCCCTGGTGGTATTTATGGGAAACCTCGTTGAACTTCTTGAGGAAGTCGATCGCCTCGAGGTTCTCCCTCCCTCCGTACCTGTTCGGTATCCACTCGCCTTTCTTCCTCGAGTAGTCGAGGTAAAGCATCGAAGCGACCGCATCGACGCGGAGGCCGTCCATGTGATATTTTTCAAACCAGAAAAGCGCGTTTGAGATGAGGAAGTTTCTCACCTCGTTCCTTCCGTAATTGAAGATCTTTGTGCCCCAGTCAGGATGAAAGCCCTTCCTCGGATCCTCATGCTCGTAAAGACATGTGCCGTCAAAGAATCCGAGGCCGTGGCCGTCGCTGGGGAAATGGGCAGGGACCCAGTCGAGAATAACTCCGAGGCCGGCTTGGTGGCACTGGTCCACGAAATACATGAAGTCCTTCGGCTCCCCGAACCTGCTCGTGGGCGCAAAATAGCCGAGCGTCTGATACCCCCAGGATGCGTCGAGGGGATGCTCAGTGATCGGCATCAGCTGGATATGTGTGAATCCCAGCTCCCTCACGTGGGGTATCAAGGCGGCTGCAAGTTCCCTGTAGGTGAGCCACCGGTTGCCCTCCTCCGCCTTCCTCATCCAGGAACCGAGATGGACCTCATAGAAGGTGAGGGGCGATTCGAACCAGTTGGCGGCGGAGCGTTTCTCGTTCCATGCATCGTCGTTCCACCCGTACCCGTCGATGTTATATACGATCGATGCGCTCTTCGGTCTCACTTCAAAATAAAAGGCGAACGGATCGGCTTTTTGCGCGATGTATTTGCCGATCCGCGACCGCATTTCGAACTTATAAAGGCTCCCTTCGCCGATGCCGGGGACGAAGAGCTCCCAGATACCCGACGCGCCGAGGCTCTGCATGGTGTGGGTCTTTGGGCTCCAGCCGTTAAAGTCGCCGATGACGCTCACGCTTTTTGCGTTCGGAGCCCAGACTGCAAAATGGACGCCCTTCAGTCCGTCGAACTCCATGAGGTGGGCGCCGAGTTTCTCGTATTGATTGTAGTGGCTTCCCTCTCCCATGAGGTGAAGATCGAAGTCTGAAAGTATCCTTGTTTTTTTTCCGGTCGTCACGGGATTTTAGGTATGCGGTCTTTCAGGCCGCTTCGGAGACCTTTTGCGTGAAAAATCGACCCTTACCACGTTCGGTCCCCCGGGCTCCTCCTGTTCAGGCCCGGCAGCGTCTTCTTTTTTGCCCGGCATCTCGATTGAGGGCTGCAAGGCTGTGATAAATTGGGAATTCAATTCAGGGGAGTATATCGCGATGATATCCTCCGGCGGGATGAAGCATTTTTGGGGAGACGTGCCAAATACTAGTGACGAGGCGATGCCTGCATCACCCCATGAAAAATTCATGCTCCGGCTAAAGACGAGTATGATGCCGTTTTGCTTCTCCTCGTGCGTGAAGCCTCGGTTTCCAATCGTCACATTCTCGGAATATCTCACTACGATGAAAACGCGTCCTGCCATGTCGAGCATCTCATAGAAGACGGTTTTCTTGAGCTCGTTCATTCTTTTCCCCATGCCCGAATTGTAGCAGATCGGAGACACTTTTGAAAGGAGCGGGGAAGAGGAAGAAACAGGCAATCCGGCATCTTGACCTTTTTCGGATTTTATGTAATAGTAAGAATGAAGTTTCGGAAGTTTTTGTCGTATATCGCCGAATATAGCCGCAAAGACTTTGGACTTTGCGGCTTTTTTTATGGCGGATTCCGTAATCTTCATTAGTACTTCAAAGGTTCTACGCTTTGAAGAATTTTTTCAGCAAGGAGGTGTAGTGCATGGAGAAGGGGACCGTTAAATGGTTCAATGAGTCCAAGGGCTTCGGATTCATTACCAAGGAAGACGGCGGAGACGTGTTCGTCCACTATACTGCCATCCAGGACAATGGATTCAAATCCCTGTCCGAAGGGCAGGCAGTGAGCTTCGAGATCGTGGACGGCCCGAAGGGTCCGAAAGCGGTAAACGTAGTAAAAGTCTAGGCCAATACTAATGCAGGCCCGAACGGGCCTGCATTTCCCAAAAAGCTTCGTTAACGTAACCTGCTTTCTCATCAGACCCCGACGCGGTCTGTCCGCCTGATGAGGACTCGGGCCGCTCAAACGCACCACTACCTGTTGGCTTTTCTCCCGTTGTTGTGCAATGATACTCTATCGCCGTGCAAAGGTGGACAAAGCATCCCTCCAATCCTTTTAAGCGATAAGATTGATGAGGGCATGGCGCGGGAATACGAAACTTTATTGAATGGTATTCCCCGCCTGTGTATAATTCTTGTGGCTTCCGATGCCGTAAGGAATCGCTGCAAAATGCTTATCGGGCTGCTCTGTCCGCCCTGGACGTGGCAGTTTGTGAAGCCGAAGGTTATAGTTGGGTCGGGAACAGGTGATGCCGGAACCGGAAGAACAACTGGAGATCGTCAACGAAGCGGGTGAAGTGATCGGACTCGGCTGGAGGTCGGAGATCCATGGCAATCCTTCCCTCATCCACAAGGTGGTCCATGTCCTCGTCTTTGACCCTGAGGGGAAACTGCTTCTGCAGAAACGTTCCCGCAGGAAGGATGTCGCACCCGGGAAATGGGACACTTCGGTAGGAGGTCACGTTGCCGTCGGGGAAGATCTCGTCACCTCGGCAAGGCGGGAGATGGAGGAAGAACTGGGCATTGCGGCCTGCGATCTCGAATTTCTCTACGCCTACACCCATACGAACCCTTATGAAACCGAGCTGGTTACGACTTACCGTTGCACCGACCCCGGCGATGTGACCTTCAACAGGGAAGAGATAGATGAGGTGAGATTCTGGAGTCCGGAGGAGATACGGAAGGCCATGGGCAAGGGGGTGTTGAGCGATAACTTCGAGCATGAATTCCGGACGTATCTCGGTCATGCCGGGTCGAAACGACGGGCATCACGATAACATTCCTCTCCCTCTCATACTCCTCTGGCTTCTGGTCCATAGAGGTATTTGTGCAGCTGAAGGTTCAGTCTCACCTCGAGCCGGTCCCCAAGAATCCATCGCGAAAGCTCCCCGGGGTCCATGGCGCCGAAGGCGGGAGAGAAGAGCACGGTGCATTTCCCGATGAGGGAATGCTCCTTTACGAAAGTTCTCGACCATTCATAATCGCGTCTGTCGCTTATCACGAATTTGACCTCGTCCTTCTGCCTGAGGAAAAGGAGGTTCGAGAGCAGTTCCTTGCCGGACATGCCGCTGCCGGGTGTTTTTATGTCGACGACGAGGACCGCCCTCGGATCGACGTCCCGTATGTCCCGGGTCCCGTTCGTCTCTACCAGGACGCGGTATCCTTTATCGAGAAGTCGTGTTATGAGCGTCGGGGTATCTTCCTGAAGCAAGGGCTCGCCGCCGGTGATCTCGACGGTCTTGAGGCCGATCGCCTGCACTTTCCCGAGTAGCTCTTCCTGGCTCAGCTCCGTCCCTTCATCATATGCATAGGCCGTATCACAGTAGGAACATCGCAGGTTGCATCCCGTCAGGCGGATAAACACGGAGGGTACCCCTGCGTAGGTCGATTCCCCCTGGATGCTCGCAAATATCTCGCAGACTTTCATTGCAGAGGCCCTAGAAACTGAATTCAGATTTCACGATTCTTCCGTTTTTGTCGAAGAAGACCTTTGTTGCGAAGTGCTCTCCGGCCCTGAAAGAGTATGCGAGTTCGCGCCAGACCACGACGACATTCCCCCCCTCGCTCTTCACCTCGGCATGGGGGTATTTCGCGAAATAGAGGAAGCTCTCCACTACCTTGTCTGTCTTGGAGCGCATCACGTAAGGGTCTTTAAGGTTATTCACATACCGTTCCTGGACGCAAACTCTCCGGGTGAACAGGTCCGCAAAACCGGTGATGAACTCGTCACCCGACCGCGCCACGAACCACCATCTTAGAAAATCGTTCGGAAGAGGGCACATTTTATAGGTGTTCGCGTCGAGGTTCGCCCGGAGGAAATCTTCGGCCCTGTTGTGGAGATAATACCTCATCCCGAAATAGGACACGAGCAGGAGCAGCGTCACCGCAGCAATGAGAGATGCCTTCTTCCTGAACCTCCGTCCAAGAACAACGCACACAAGCAGACCGATGATGATATAGGGGTCGACGATAAAAGAGAGGTCGAGTGAGTACTGTTCCCAGTCAAGGGGGGCCAATATCCGCGTGCCGTACTGGTTCGTCAGGTCCATACACAGATGGGTCCCGTAACCAAGGAGTGAGAGAGAGAAATAATAGACGAAGCCCTTTTTGAACCCGAAAATGAAGGCGATTACCAGGGGCACCACCACGAGCGCGAGAACTCCGTGGGTGATCCCCCTATGGTATCTGAGAAACGTGTCCATGCCCCAGAACCTCGTCACATAATCGAAATCAGGAGCAAGGGAAGAGAGCAGGAGAACGCCGAGCGCAGCCTTCCGCCTGAATCCCATTTGTTTGATCGCTGCGCCTGTGAGGGCATGGCTGAGCGGGTCCATCATGAAAGGTATCATTTTTAGGACGGGGATGTCAAAAAAGAGAAAGGGCGCAGACCCGTAACTGTCAGGAGACCTCTATTACGATCTTTCCGCGGGCATGCCCCGTCTCGCTGTAAACGTGCGCTTCTGCGATTTCTGTCAGGGGGAAGACGCGATCGATACGAGGACGCACGCTTCCTTCCTGCAGCAGCCGGGACAGATGTTCGAGGTCCGGGGAGTTAGGCTTCACGCTCACAAAGGCGGATTTCCTGCCGTATCCGAAGAAGGAAAGGAAAGGGATGAGGAAAAAGCTGAGGATGTCTCCGGGTTTGTCCGGAAGGGTAGTGACATACCTACCGGTCCTGTTCAGGGTCTTCCGTACTTTGAAAAATGTGAGTTTGCCCACGGCATCGAAAACAATATCATACGTATCCGGCAGCCTCCTAAAATCCTCTTTCCTGTAATCAAGCACCCTGTCGGCGCCGAGCGATTCGACGAGACCCATATTGTCGGAGCCGCAAACGCCGGCTACGGTCGTTCCTGCTGCCTTTGCGATCTGGACCGCAAAGGAGCCGACGCCTCCCGAGGCACCGTTCACGAGCACAGTGTCACCGCTCGCTATCTTCCCTTTATGATGAAGCGCCTGGTATGCGGTGAGGCCGGCGAGGGGTACGGCTGCGGCTTCTCTGTAGTCCAGACATTCCGGAATGAGGGCGATGTCATCCTCCCCTGCAGCGGCATACTCCGCATAGGCCCCACGTTGGTTATACCTCAGCATTCCGTAGACCCTGTCTCCTTTTCTGCACCTGCTCACGGCCGGTCCCAATTCAACGACCTCTCCCGCCACGTCTAAGCCGAGAAACATGGGGAACCTGGAGCCTGTAAGGAGTTTCAGCGAGCCGTTCCTCGTCCTCCAGTCGACGGGGTTTACGCTTGCATAACGAACGCGGATGAGGACTTGGCGTTTCGAGATCGCCGGTGTCTCGACCTCCTCGATCTTCATCACCCCGGGGGGGCCGAACTGCCTGATGAGCACCGCCTTCATCCCTGGTCATCTCTCCTTCTTTCCCCGTCTGCAAAAAGGGAGGCAGCATTGGGATGCGGGATTATAACAACAGCCCTGAGTCCTGTCAAACGGCTCCCCCGGTCCGAAATCCACCATCGATTCTGCGTGAAGATGCGTTCGAACGGTTTCAGAGGGCCGCAGACCCGCTGCCTCAGAGCGCGAATGAGAGAGAATGCCGCCTCACGCAGTATCAGTCTTTCTTGATGGTGGATTTTGGTCGGTCTTGCCGGGGGAAGTCCCTTTTCACTTTTCCGCTTCTTTTCTGGTAAACTTCAGTAATGTCCTTCAGAGGGAGGAGCATATGATCAAGATTGTGGTGCGGTTCATATTTTTGGCGATTGGCGCCATTATTGTTTTCGTCTGCCTGGCGATCTACAGCGGCGGGGAGAAGTTCAGGTGGTTCGGGAAGAAGGTGGAGCAGCAGAGCGAGAAGATAGGAGAGAAGGCCGACACCATAAAGAAAGGCAGCGACGAGGTGATACGAGGCATCGAGAAGACGACGCAAAAGGTGAAGGAATTTACGGGAAGCAAAGACTCCGGAAACAATGACAAGTCTCGTTAAGGCGGAAAACATAGCGAAATCTTTTTACCCTCCTGCAGGGGAACTAAAGATTCTCAAGGGCGTCGATATCGCCATAGAAAAAGGTGAAGTCGCGGCGATCGTCGGGGCCTCGGGCGTAGGGAAGAGCACCTTCCTTCATGTCCTGGGCACCCTCGACAGACCCACATCCGGTAATGTCCTCTATGAAGGGATCGACGTGTTTTCTATGGATAACGGAGGACTTGCCGCCTTCAGGAACAGGACGATCGGGTTTGTGTTTCAGTTCCATCACCTCTTGCCGGAATTTACCGCGCTCGAAAATGTGATGATGCCGGGTCTGATACATTCCGGCGACAGGGACGAGTTAAGGTCCCGCGCCGAGGAGCTTCTCGGCGAACTCGGCGTTCTTGCGAGGAAGGACCACAGACCCGGCGAGCTCTCGGGCGGTGAACAGCAGAGGGTGGCGGTGGCGCGGGCGCTCATACTGAGCCCCAAAGTAGTTCTTGCCGATGAGCCGACGGGCAATCTTGACACTACCACCGGGCAAGAACTCTTCGATTTACTCCTGGAGCTGAACAGGGACAGAGGGATTACTTTCGTCATAGTCACACATAATGAATCTCTCTCGAAACGGTGCCACAGGGTCTTGAAGATGGTGGACGGGAGGCTAGAATAAATCAGCTCATAGCTGCCGGCTGACAGCTGCCCCCGCGCTCTCGCGGGCCGCTCAATCAATTCCTGAATTCCAGGCCGTCATTCCCGCTTACCGGGATCTTTCTTTGAAGAGGTATTGCGGTCGAGCCGGCATTACGGAAACGGGGCCCGGCGCGGGCTCGTATTTTGCCGGTTCTCAGGGAGGCGTTATATCGGGGAAAGGACCCCGTTGCTCATCGTGAACTGCTTCTTCGCCTGGTTTGCGATATCTCTATTGTGCGTGACGATGATGAAGGTCGTCATCTTCTCTTCGTTCATTCTGTGAAATAACTGTATCACTTCCTTCTCCGTATCCTCGTCAAGGTCCCCTGTCGGCTCATCTGCAAGAACGATATCCGGTCTGTTGATGAAGGACCGCGCAATGGCGACCCTTCTCTGCTGGCCCCCCGAAAGATGAGCAGGGTAGGAGGTTGTCTTGTCTCCCAGTCCCATGATCTTCAGAAGCTCCCGTGCGTATTCTTCGCTCTCCTCCCCGTAGTCTCCGAAGGCGGTCGGAAGCAGCACATTTTCAAGGACCGTGAGGGTAGGGATAAGGCTTGCGAACTGGTAGATGAAGTTTATTTTCTTGTTCCTGAATTCGGAAAGCTTATCGTCGTCCATCGACCATATGTTGATCCCTTCGATCGCCACCTGCCCCGCGTCCGGTCTCGTCAGCCCTCCGATCAGGCTCAGCAGTGTCGTCTTTCCGCTCCCGGAATGGCCGATGATCGATACCATCTCGCCTCTGTCCACCGAAAAAGAGACTCCATCGACTGCCTTCAGAACCTGCCCGTCGATGGAGTACGTCTTTGTAAGACCGGTCACTTCTATCATGTTCGTTTCTCTCCGTCATTCCCCGAAAGGGGAACCAGTCTTCGGATCGGTCATTCCCGCAGGCCGGGAATGAAGGCTGCCGCACGGACCTGCGAGTCCTTTCCACAGGCAGTTACGAAGCCTTGTCGATCTCCTTTTTTAAAGCCTCGGCTGCACCCTCGTCGAGCTTCTTCAGAGCCTCGTATTCCCGCAGCGCCGCCTTCCTGTCGCCCTTCCTCAGATAGGTATAGCCGAGATTATACCTCGCCGAGGAATAGTTCGGCCTCAATTTTATCGCCTTTTTCAGCGCGGTGATCTCCTCGCCGTATTTTTCGAGATTTCCGTATGCGACCCCGAGGTTGTTGTAGGCGACTGCGTAATTGGGCATATATTTCAGCGCTTTCTTGAATGCCTCTACGGCTTCCGCGGGACGGTTCAGCCGGTCGTACGCGGTACCCATCTTGAAATAGGCGTACCCCATGGTCGGTTTCAGCTTCACCACTTTCTTGTATGCCTCGATCGCCTGCTCATATTGCGCGTCACGGTTGTAAAGGTCGGCGAGGTGATACAGGGCATCCACGTCGTCGGGGTTTTTTTCGAGCTTCTTCTTCACTTCATCGAAGACAGACTCGTTCGAATAGGGATTGACTGCCCTGGTCTCTGCCGTCTTCGTCGAAGCCGGTTCTTCCTTGGCGCACGAACTGACCGCCAGCAAGGCCGTAATAAGCGCCAGAAGGAAGAGGCCTCGCGGGACGTGCCGGAAATTTCTTTTCATATTTTCCCTCTTCTTTCTAATCCCTTTCCTTCTTGAGAGAGAGGAGGGAGCTTGCAAGCGACAGGAGAATGATCAGCACCCCCAATAATCTCAGGACAGGGACAGTTCCGTAATTACACGGCATCCGGGTGCTGTGGCAGTGCCCGATCGCTTCGGGTATCCATATCACGGATATCCCCGCGGCAAGGGTCGTGAGAGAAAGCCACCTCAGGGGCTGCCGGCCCTTCGAAAAAGCCATCCCAGCTGAAGCCGTCATCACGACAAATCCCATGAACATCTCCGCGATGGCCGTTTGCGTGCATGTCATCGGTTCAAAGCCCTGATATCCGCAGACAGGCAGGATATACCTTGGCACCAGGAGCACCATAAGACCCATAAAAAAAAGGATGATGCCGAATTTCCAGTTTATCATTTCAACAAGCTCGTGGCACTGTCATAGGCGACGGGAGTTCCCCATTTCTTTGCAGCCGACTCCTCGGCGAAAGCCGCAATGCCCCACGACATCGGGGTCTTGAACTTCGTGCTCAGTACGTAGAAGGCCTTCTTTCCGTCCATCCACTGGCCGGTGACATAATCTCTTACATAGACTGTCCTTACCCTGCCCCCGTCGGATTTGAAATGAAGGAGCATATCTCCGATATCACAAAAAAACCTGGTCTTGTTATCGGTTGTCGCGACCACATTCGAGAAGTTCGAATTCCGGTCGACGGACATGCCGCATTCGGCGCATTTCGTCCCCTGGGGAATAGGGGGGGGCTGCGCAGAGACAAAGCCCGGAAACGCAAAGATCAGCACCCCAAAACCCAGGAAGACCAGTCCAGGCAGACGCGTCGCGACCCGCTTTCTTATTGACCCGGTAATTTTCACCTTACTCTCCTTTTCGTATGGCTTCATAAGGTTCCATCTTACTCGCCGATATCGCCGGAAGCAGGGATGCCAGAAGTCCCGTGAGCAGAGAAAAGAGGACAGCCCCTGCGACGAGTTCCGTCAATGTCGAGAGCGAAGGCAGGAGGTAGGGCAGCTTCAGGCTGTGGAGTATCAGACCCTTGAAGGTAAAGAGAAGAGCGGATCCCGCCGCCAGTCCGACGACGCCTCCCGCCACGGATATGATGACCGCTTCTGTGATGATAAGCCTGAAGATGTGCCCCTTCTTCGCGCCCATCGACCGGAGCAGGCCGAGTTCCCTCTGTCTCTCATTCACGATCATCGAGAAGGCAAAACCGATCATCAGGAGGGCGAGTATCCATACCACTGCGCTTATCACGAGTATCCCTTTGAGGAGACCTCCCAATTGCTTTCTCACCGTGCTGATGACCTCGTCCGATGCTATTGCCTTGACCCCGTCGACGTCGTGCTCTATCCGTATCGCAACCCGGTCGGGTGCTATCCCTTCCCGTACCTGAACGAGCACGGCGGATATCTTGCTTTTCTCGATATCGATGGGCTGCTGAGACTTGGTTTTTGAGTTTTCGGCCATCTGGTAGGCTGCATCCATCGTCATAAAGACGGATTGGTCAAAAAACTTCATGCCCGTCGGTTCCATCGTGCCCACGACACTGAAAGGGGTGCCGAAAAAGGGAATCGTGTCCCCCACGATGGTCGGGATGTTCCGCCCCGTGATCACCTCGTTATCGACGAGGGGCTTCTTCAGATTCTTTTCAAGCCATGGAGTTATCGTAAAATCCGTCGACGGTTCAAACGCCACGAGGAAGGCTTCGACACTGTAGCAGCACGTAAAGGAGGTCGGTTTGATGAACAGCTGGGGAGAGACCCTCTTCACCCCGTCGACATTCTTGACTTGTTCGAGGACTCTTCTGTCCATGTAAAAACTTGTCGGCTCGCCCGCGAGCAGCGCGGCACGGGCTTCGGAGGCATATTTCTCAGGGACAACGAGCACATCGGCCCCGAGCCTGTATGTTCCTATCTTCAGGGCGTTCTGCATGCTCGAAATAAAAAGGGTTGCGGTAAAGAGCGTGCCGGTAACGACGGTTACGGCGAGAAGGAGCAATAACGTCCTTATCATTTTCCTTCTCAGATTCTTGGTTGCGAATGAAATAATATTCAATCTTGTCGACATCGTAAACTCTTTCAAGAAGCGATTGTTTCTATTCTAACATTATTGAACCGTCAGTTGCAGCGCCCCTGATAAAGGGCGTCCGACGTCTTGCCGGCCGGCGTTTTCCTGTTCCGCAACAGAGGGAGTGGGACCGGAAAGAAAAGGGGGCAAACTCTTGCCCCCTTTGGAGTTACGCCGAAGTATCCGGCGGGAACCGGCTTCCTATTTTCCCGGATGCCAGTCGATTTCTATGCCGCAGAGAAGCGGCGAACCCTTGTCAATCTTTACCTGAACGCCGACGCTCTTGTGGCAGCTCGCGCAGGCGGACACGTTCTCGACGATGTTGTAATTCTTCATATCCATGACGTTCAGCGTGCTGTCATCACCGTAGGTCCTGGATGACAGGAACGCATACTTTCCGTCTTTTGTGAAGGCGAAGTCATGGGGTCTTACATTGTCCGGCAGGACTATGCGCTTCATGATCTTGTCCTTAGCCGTGTCGATGATAATGACCTGGCTCTTGTGTGTGCCCGGCTTCAGACCAGGATCGAACTCGTTCGGAGCGCTCACCCAGAGCTGTTTGCCGTCAGGGGTCATTCTTGCCTGGTGGATAAATGTCATCTCAGGGCTCGATATCTCCTTTATCTTCTTCTTTGTCTTCCAGTCATACACATATACCACGCCGGTCGGCATGTCGGTAATATAGGCCTTCTTCTTGTTTTTCGTCCACTGGATGCCGCATACCGCCTTGCCTACGGGCATCTTGTCCACAGTCTTCAACTTGTTCGAGTCCCAAATGTAGACGTTGCCGTTGGCCATGTCTTCAAAATAGATGTTGCCGTCGGGACCTACGATGGCGCCGCAGAACTTCTCGCCGACCTTGAAGGGTCCTTCCTTTTTCCCTGTGGCGAGGTCGACCTTGTACACGTCGCCGTCAAGGGTGCCCGCAACAAGGACTTTCTTGCCTTTTTCAGAAACAAGGGCCTGGCCGTGGGTGCCACCGGCCTTTACGACCTTTTCGAAGCTCATGCCGGCGATCTTGCCTTCCATTTCGGAACCGGCCTCCGCGAGAACGATCCTATCTTTTTCGACATCCGTAGGCGCCTTCATCGTCCTCATGTCGATGATCGCCAGATGACCGCCGTGCCCTGCAATGTAAGCGACAGCGTCAAAAGTGATCGGCTTCTTGGACAATTCCACTTTCGCTACGACCGCAGGAGCCGCTTCCTTTGCCGCCGCAGGAGCCGCCTTTTCACCTCCATATCCGGGAGCGCCGGCAGCCTTTACAGAACCGAGGTCTACAAATAATGCGGTGTAGCACAGAACAGCAAACACGAGAACCAACGTAACAGCAAAACTTTTCTTCATACATCCTCCCCTGTTATTTCTTCTTTCCCTAACCTTAACACTGTCGCTACGAAAGTAATTTTCCTCACCTCCCTGTTGCCTTTCGTAATCTGGTGTGTCACCTTATGGAAGCTGATCCACCACTGAATTTATGTTTTAACGATAGAACGTTGCAAAGTTTTTGTCAACTTCAAATTTTAAATTTAGAACATCTCACGCCTCCGGTTCCTTAATGGTGATGACCCTTTCGACCGGAATCGCGACCCAGCCCGACTCGGCCTCGAGATAGACCTCCTCTTCCCCGATTTCGACAAGTTTCCCCCTGTATACTATGCCGTTCGCAACTACTTCCACATATTTCCCCAAAAGGTCAAGCATGATTCTTTTCCTTCACACGAGGGTCACCCGATCTGCCCTTTACGAAGATCCGTATCGGGGTGCCGGAAAAAGAGAACTGTTCCCTGAGGCTCCTTTCGAGAAACCTTTTCTGTGCGTCCTTCACTCCTTCAGGGTGGTTCACGAATACCACGAATTCCGGAGGTTCCGTCTTCACCTGGGTCATATAGAAGAACTTCACCTCTCTGCCCCGGTAGAGGGGTACAGGGGCAGAGGACAGGGTCCTTGCCAGCAGTTCGTTCAACTCGGAGGTGGCTATCCGCTTCTTTCTCTCCGAAATCACCGCGTCGATCAGCGGAAAGATCTTTGTGACCCTCTTTCGCTCGAGGCCTGAGACCGTGATTGCGGGTGCATGGCTGAAAAACCAGAACTCGTTCCGGAATTCGGAAAGGAGTCTCTTGTGCGTAAATTCAGGGTCCTTCACGAGGTCCCATTTATTGAAGACGAAGACCGCGCCTTTCCCATATGCGGCGACCATACCGGCAATTCTCTTGTCCTGCTCCACCAGACCCTCCGAAGCGTCAAGGACGATCAGGGCGACGTCACAGCGTTCAATGCTCCTGACGGCCCTTACCATGGAGTAGCGTTCCAGGGAGTATCCGATCCTGCCTTTCTTCCTCAGTCCCGCGGTGTCTATAAGGAGGTACTTCTTCCCGTAGTAGGTGCAGACGGAATCGATCGAGTCCCGGGTCGTCCCCGGGGCCGCGTCCACGATCATCCGTTTCTTGCCGAGGAGGGTATTTACCATGGTCGACTTTCCCGCGTTCGGCCTTCCCACGAGGGCGACTTTCGGATAATCAGGCTCTTTGCCTGTTTCCGGCCGTTGCGGAAGAAAACCCGCCAGCTTTTCCATGAGTTCATCGAACTCATATCCCGTGGCTGCGGAAACAGGCAGGATTTCCTCTACGCCGAGACGATAGAAATCATAGAGTCTGTCTTCCCGTGTGGGCGCATCAATTTTGTTCACGGCCCAGATGACCTTCTTGCCCGATGCCCTGAGTATCCCGGCAAGTTCGATGTCGCCGGGATTAAGCCCCTCCTTGCCGTCGAGAAGGTGAACAATCACGTCCGCCTCATCGACGGCAAAAAGCGCCTGTTCTCTCACCTCCCGGGAGATGTCCCCGGAGGGTTCGGCATAGAAACCGCCGGTGTCGACGACAATAAAGGAACTCTCACCCCAGACGGCCTCCCTGTAATTGCGGTCCCGCGTAACGCCCGGCACGTCCTCGACAATGGCGTCCTGAGACCCCACAATCCTGTTGAAGAACGTCGATTTTCCGACATTCGGCCTGCCTACAATCACTACCAAGGGTTTTGCCATGGTTACTAGCCTAATACAATCGGAGACTGAATGCAAAGAGAACCGCTCCGGGAATAAACGGGCGGCGGGTTATTCCCTGACCTCAAGAATAAGATCGATCTCGAGGGGCGAGTTCAGAGGGAGGACAGCCACCCCCACGGCAATCCTCGTGTGACGCCCCTCGTCGCCGAATATTTCACGCAGAAGTTCCGACGCGGCGTTCAGAACCTGCGGCTGGTCGGTGAAGTCGGGGGCCGACGCCACGTAACCGTTGAGCCTGACGCACCGGGCCACCTTGTCGAGGCCTCCGAGAAATGCCTTTACATTGCTCAGGGCATTGATCACTGCTTGCCTCGCGGCTTCCTGTGCATCGCCGACAGAGACGGCCTCCCCGAGTTTCCCCGGACATGTCAGTCTTCCCTCCTTCAGGGGGAGTTGTCCGCTCAGGAAAAGAAGGGCGCCAGCCTGCAGACACGGGACATAAGCGCCCAGTGCAGAAGGCGGTTGCGGGAGGGTGATGCCGAGTTTCCGCAATCTTTCTTCCGGCGAAACCATCGTGATATCCATTATAACGGCATCCGCAGACCGCTGCAACTTTTCGCGGCTCCCTAAAAAAAAGGCCCCGGAGAACCGGGGCCTTTTGCTGAAATTGCTTTGTGCTTCGCTTAGTTGCCCGGAGGGAACCTGTGGTCTCCGAAATGGGCGAAATCAGGACCGAGAAGCAATCCGGAGGTATGGCAGGTGAGACATGCCTCGACTCCTCCGCTTGTCTTGTCGGCCGCGTGGGTTGCAGTATTGGCGCTGTCATGGCATGATGTACAGACAGAGGTCATAGGCTGAATCCTGACATTGTCCGAATCGTCGTTGGGGATCGCGCCGGTATCGACCGTGGTTCCCATCACACCGGGCTTGAGCGGGAAGCCGAAGGTCTTGGGAGTCGCGTCGATGTGGCACCCCAGGCAGTCCCTCCTGTCACGGGGAAAGGTGACGCCTGAGAAGTCATTGACGCTGCCTCCGAAGCCGTAGATCACATACGGCTCAACATTCAGTTCATCGCCTGTGTGGATCTTGTGGATCATCTGCTTGAAGTCTATCGGACGCTCCTTCAGGCCATCAGGCGTCGTCGTCGGATCGGAGGGCCTTTGGCCCTTGTCTGTCGCGTCGGCGTTGTGGCAGATGACGCACTCTTCGATGCTGTTCACCCTGTTCGCGCCATGGAGGCTGAGTCGCTCATGGCACCCAATGCATTTGTTGACGTCGACCGATCTGCGGCGCTCGAGCCCGGGGTCCGTCGCCTGGGATCCTGTTGCGAGGTCGACATAGAATTGCATCGCCTGGCCGCCGATGTTGACGCTCTTGGTGCCCTTATGGATCGACGATATCGTGTAGGGTCTCCTGCCCTCTATCCCGACAACCGCGACTCCGGCAGCATTTGCGGGTATCGCTTTCGAGAACGTGATGGTGAAGCTGCCATCGCCGTTGGCCGTAGCCGAAGCCAGAGACTGTGACAACGGCTGCCCGTAGTTCTCCATGAGATTGTTCCTGTAATCCACTGTGGGATAACCGAGTTTCAGGCTGAAGCTCGAAGGAGAAGCGGGGGAGATCACGCCGCCGCTGTTGTCGGTAACTTTGAAGGTTACCGTGGCCTTGTTCCCCGGAGTGGCGTTGGCTACCGCGAGAATCTTGAAATTGATGCCTGTAAAGACCGACGACTCTTCTACAACGGTATGCGCGCCCGTGATCGACTGGCCGAACTCGGAGCCTGTCGACGGATGGCACCCTCCACAGGCGCTGTCGCTAGACTGAGGACCTCCGGTGTGGGGCACGGCCGGGACGGTGATCGGCGTCGTGACGTTCTTCACCACGATCGTCGTGCTTCCGTCGAAGGTGGTCAGGTCATGGCAGGTGGTGCATTTTTCCCTCGTAGGAGCTGTTTTGTATTTATCAACGTCTTTGCCGAAGTCGCGACCCGCAAGGTCTTTGCCCGGCCGATGGCATTTCACGCACTTGACCGGCGTTCCGCTGATCGAATTGTCGCCCGAAATGAACGGGTACGTCACATCGCCGTAGCTGTTCACGCTCCCCTGGAATCCTATGATCGTGAAATTGCCCCCCGCAACATTGCTCGGGAGCGCGTCTCCATAGTGGATCTTGTGGATGAGGTTCTTAAAGTCGATGGAATTACCGGTATCGGGGTCGATCACTCCCGGGTTATGGCAGAGGATGCAGAGGGCGACTTCCCTCCTGCCGCCGCCATGGAGCCCGAGATTGCCATGGCATTCGTTGCAGTTCGAGATCGCGACAACCTCACGGGTTATGGTCACGGGCTGGCCGTCCGGCCTGAAATCGAGGTAGGGGTTGACCGCCTGCTGGTAGCCCTTGCCGACTATCGAGGTGATGTTCCTCTCTATCTGGGCCGCTACCGTATGGGTGCGGGTCGGATCGAACATATTGCTGGCCGTTATGTCTGTCTTGAAGGTGTACGTGTAGACACCCGGTCTCACCGTCGCAAAGACGCCGCCCGAGTCGAACGTCGGCTGTCCCACAGAGTTCAGGATGTAGTTCTTGTAATTTCCATCGGACTGAATCTCCGCAATCGTGAACCTGAGGGTGCCGCCGTTTGCGACAAAGGCGGTCGGCTCCAGAGGATTGCCGATTTCGTCGTAAAGGGTGAAGGTGACGACCGGCGGACTGCCGACCGTCACCGCAGTAATCTGCGACTGGAGATTCCCGTCCGTGCTCGGGGGTATCGTCGATATGACGTTCGCCCCTTCCTTGTTGCTGCTCCCGCAGCCGCAGATCAGCCCTGCCGTCGCCAGGCCGGTCATAAGCAAAACAAGAATGTTGTATAGCTTGTCAGTCATTGTTATCCTCCTTCTCAGTGGCATTTCACGCACGTCTTGTTACCGCTTGCCCGTTCGAGTCTTCCCTTGATGCTGTTCCAGTTCCTCGGATGGGGGCTCACCCTGAGACCGGTCACCGCACTGTGGCACTTCATGCAGACATCTCCGTCGGGATGGCAGGTCTGGCACGCGTTGAGGTTTCTCCGCGCCTCCCTCGCATGATCTGCAGACCACTGGGTGGTCGGAAGAAAGCCCTGTACGTGGCAGTTTTTGCAGTCCGCAGGGGAAAATCCCGCGTGACTCGGACCTATGGATGAGAGCTGGATGTCCCTGAATTGTCTGCGGTGCGACTGGAGCTCGAGGAGTTCAGGCCTGAACTTGCTATGGCATTCATTGCAGAACCGTCGCGCGTCATGACAGCGGTAGCATGACCTGGGATCGTCCTTTGCCTTTATCGGATGGATCTCTCTCCAGTCCGTCCGGTGGGATTTCGGCATGTAGTCGACCCCGGAATTCGAAACATGGAGGTCGCGGTCGATACCGCCTCCCGTGTGACAATCTAAACAAAAAGACTGCTGGTGGCAATCCTTGCAATTGTTCGGATATTTCTCCGCGTAGAGTCTGTGCTCCTTCGTCCAGAAGGTGCTGTGGTTCTGCGCGACCCCGCTGGAGTCATGGCAGGAATTGCAGTCCTTTATCTCCATCGTCGCATAGTCCTGATGCGGGGTGAGCGACCAGGCCGCAGGGACCGAAAGAACAAAAATAAATACGATCAATATATTTGCTTTTCTTAACACTCTACCCTCCTTTCTCTATATGGTCCAGTTTACCGCGACTCTTCCGAGAGGCCTGTGGTCGAAGTTTTCGTTGACGTTGTCTTCGATCCTGGCGTCGACGGAGACGTTCTTGTTCACGACCCACTGCCCGCCGAGCCAATAGCGCTGCGCGTTCCCGTTATTGTCGTTGTCCGGTCTCCGGTAAGCGTCGTACTGGATGCCTGCTGCGACGACGAACTTGTTGTTGATCTTGTAATTGCCGTAGATCTCGAAGCCCCACAGATTTCCTCCGTACCCCGTGCGGTAATCGACAGAGGCATTGACGACCAGGTTCTTTATCGGAAAGACCCTTGCGCCGAGGATGTAGTTGTCGGTGTTCGCTTCTTCCTCATAGGACTGCTTTGCATAGCTCGCATAGACTGTTACCGGAAGTTGGTCCAGGCTGTAGTCGGCGCGCACCAGGTATTCGCGATACCTGTCGACTGCGAAGACGCTGTAAATGGACGTCGAGAAGAATGTGGGATATGACTGATAGAACTCGGCCTTGAGCATCAGGTTGCTCATCGGGAAGACATCGATGCCGACGGTCGCTTCGTCCGTTGCCTTCGAAAGTATGTCGTATCTGGCTTCTGCATAGGGACTGAGGAATTTATAGAAGTACCTGAAGTTTACGCCCACCTCTTCCCTTGCCCGCATCCATTCGTCATACCTCCTCACGTAACTCGCCCCGAGCTGCAGCGAGCGTACATTTTCGAGATGCACGTCGATTCCCCAGAACGTGCTGCTGAAACTCGAATACTCCGCATCGAGGGAGTACTTTATTTCCCGTCCCACCGCGGCAGTGATGCCCACAGGACCGACGCTGTGCGCATTGAGAGTCAGACCGTCCAGGAGAGCCGAGCCCGCGCTCAAGTTCACATACTGTCTGCCGAGCCGCAGACTGGTTTTGTCGCTGGGACGATAATCCAGGAAGAGGTAGTACAGTCTTCCCAGGAAGTCGTTGTCCCTGATCGTGGTGTCTCCGAAACCCTTCCATATCCTTCCGTAGCCGGTTATCGAGTACCTTTCTCCTTGCGGATTGTAACTGACCCTCAGGTATTGGGCGAGGATCGACTGGCTGTCTCCCAGCCAGTCGTCTCCCCACAGGAACTGTGATGATCCGGTGATCTTCAGAGGTTCAGCCGATTCGGCAGCAGGAAGGATGAAATACGATGAAAAAAAGACGGTAATCAAGAGAGTCCATCGAAACATTCTCTTCATCTACACCCTCCTTTCACTGATTCACTCGTTTTGCGTACTTCCCTGCGAGGAATGGATACACTCATTTTCACGCGCTACCAAGGCGCCATATGCATCATCTCCTTTCCCGTCTCCTGAGACAATTCCCCTCTGTCTTCAGGGTTCTAATTTCCGAAATGAGCTGAGTCCGGACCGTTTCTGCCCGGCTCCCGGTAGCGTGAGCGTCACGGCAATAATCAGGCCGGAAGATACAGACATGCTGATTGTCATTCCGCGTCAGAATTAAGATGTTCCCCTTCTGTGAGCTGTGCAAACTGTTTGCCGCCTCCTGCTGCGAACGGCAGAGTCCGGGCCTGCACCGGCCCGGAATGTCGGGAGAATGACGGCAGCGCTTCCTCTAAAGTCAGAGGTTTAGTCTGCAATTATTACCATTTGAGCAAAAAAGAAAGGCTTTGTCAAGTAGATGCGGACGGGGGGGGGCAGGGGCGGAACGATGTCAGAGGATCCTGCCCCTGCGCGAAAAAAATTCGCTCAGGGCGACGCGTATTACCGCACCCGTGGACCATGTGCGGCCGGTTTCCCGCGAGTACTCTTCGGCGAGTTCTTTGAGGGCATCGAGGATTTCCTCCTCAAGGTACACCGAAGTTTTCACGAGGCGTTCACGTCCTTCCGTCATGGTCTCTCCCCATCAAAAGAAAAAGTCAGCACAACCATTTTATCAAAAAGCCGGGCGGATTGGAAGAGAAATCTCCTGATAAATTGTCCATTAATTGCGCTTAGTTCCAGAGCGGCAGAATCCACTTGTTGACGGTTTCGCCTTTTTGCATCTAACTTCTTATTTATCTCCTTGTGCTCCGCGGGCCTGACACCGCCGGCAGGCATGCAGTAGACACATCTGAGGTTGCATCGGTCGGTGACGGAGATGCGCAGGTAGTCTATGATACGGTGAAAGTTATCCCGAAGTTCCATACTTACTAATGAGGTCGAAAGAAAGCGCATCCGTCAGAAAAATGCAAGTTTAATGCAGGCGCCTATGACGAGGACAAAAACGAACCACTTGAAATAAATTTCAGGCAGTCGTTTGTTTATCCAATTGCCCGTCATGCCGCCGATGAACATCAACGGTATGAGATAGAGCTCTGTAAGCCACAACTGCTGCGTTAATATACCGAAGCCTGTGAACATCACGACCTTCACCAGACTGAAGAAAAAGTATAACACGACGAGGGTTCCCATAAGGTAGAGCTTCTGAAGGCGTCTCGCGAGATAGGCGATAAGAAAGACCCCACCGGCATTCGCTAGGGATGTGGCAACACCGCTTACTATACCCGTGATGGGGCCCCATAGGGGATTCGGCGTATGAGATGGACGGAAGAGCATCTTTCTGAACAGTTCATTCCCCATGTACACGAGGGCGATGATTCCGATCGTACGCCGCACGGTGGGGGGGGTAAACCAATTTAAAAGAAAGGCTCCTGAGACCGCCCCTATAAGGCAGGCAGGTAGTAATGCCGCAATATATTTGATATCCCATCGGTACCGGTATTGGTAAAGAGCGGTTATGTCCGTAAAGAGCATCATGGGGGCCACGAGTGCAACTGCTTCCTTTGGATCGGTTACCAGCGCGAGGACCGGTGTAAGGAAGATGCCGCCCATTCCGAACCCGCTCTTGAGGACCCCTCCAAAGAACGCGATACTGGCAAGTATAACACTGAACAAAGTCATGCAAACTCCACTGTCAGTTGAGACAATCGATGCCACACCACATCTCCTCCACATAGAGCCTCCTGCATGACTGCAGGATAGCCGGGAACTGCTCTGGACTCTCTTAATCCTTTTAGTAAATGCCGATCAATTTCCAATAGAGAAGCCCGACGGTCAAATAAATCGCTGCTGCCAGAACCGTTACCACGAGCCCCAATCTCCACAGGATTCTTTTATCAACATACCCTGTTGCAACAAGCAAGGGACCTAAACCATTGCCGTAGTGAGTCAAAGTGGATGAAATGACCATTAAATAGCACGCCAAAAGCACTGCCGGATAATGAGGGATATCGGCCGCAACAATGAAACCGAACAGGACCGGTGAAAAGGTCGCCACATATACGGTCAAAGACGGGAACAAGTAATGCGGAATAACCGCAAGGAGGGCGACGATCAGCAGTGATGGAAAGTGGCCGAGACCCCCCAGTGGAAGGGCGCTCTTCAGGAGAACAGTGAACCACGTAAAGAACCCCAATTTATCGAGCGCAGATGAGAGGCCTATAATGCCCCCAAACCAGACCAGTGTCGACCAGGCCTCTTTGCTCTCCGCGATATCTTCCCACTGGATTACATTGCACAGCAACAGGATAACGGTGCACAGGAAGGCCACGATAGTGATATTCATTCTTGTCATGCCGTTGGTCGCCCAGAGGATCAAGGCCGTCAAAAAGGTTGCCGCCACCACAATTTCCTTCCAGTGCATCGGTCCCATTGCCGTGAGTTCAATCCTGGCTGCCCGGCGAATATGTTCGAGGGAGTGCATCTCCGGGGGGTATAGCCTGTATGCCACCACGGGAATGAGGAGAAAGACGATAAAACTCGGTGCGGCCCCGATAGTCCACAGAGGCCAACTGATCTGGAGACCCATGATCTGGGAGGCGAGTTTAGCATTCAACAGGTTTGGAGCCATGCCTGTCATGAATATACTGCCGGTAGTCATGCTGACCATGTAAAGAAGCACCGTCAGATAGGAGCCGAGTCTGCGGGGATTTTCGCGCGGCGTAGAATTCACGGCATCAAGGACGCCATGACACATGGGATAAACGAGGCCGCCTGTCCTTGCCGGCGCAGTAGGAACGAACGTTGCCAGAAGCAGGTCCATAAAACTGAATACGTATCCCAATCTCAAACTGCTCTTGCCGAAGGCCCCGATCATCAGGAAGCCGATTCGTCTGGAGAGCCCGCTCTTGCTGAAGCCGATGCTCATAATGATGGCCACAACAGTCAGCCAGACTATCTGGTCGGTGAAGCCGACCAGAATATCTCCCAGAGGCACGACCAGCAGACCGGCGGCGGTGACTCCGACCAGGACGGCGCTCGGTTCAGGCAGGCCCTGCAGCATGAGGAGCAGGATGGTTCCTGCAAAAATCCCGAATAGTTTCCATGCCTGTGGGGAAAGACCCTCAGGGGCCGGAAGAACAAATAGTGTGAAGGCAAGTAACATCGGTATTGATACGGTGAAACCCCGATTGGTCATCTCGTCGCGTCGCCTCCTCGGCCGCTCAGTTCTTTATAAAGCGAAAGGGATGTTGTATTGCTCGCACAAGGCTCTCAGCTCCTTCAGCGTTGCATTGCTGATAGGGATCCCTCTTTCCCGATTCTTATTTGCGATTCTGAAAGAACGCTCACCCGGAATCAATATTTCCTCAATCCCGGGCCGCTTCTTGCAGGCTTTGATCTCATCGATCATCGCATCGATCCGTTTCCTGAAAACCGGGAGATCCATAAAGGCGTCGATATCCATGAGACAGAAGAAGTGTCCCAGGTCTTGTTTCCTGTCGAGGTTCTTATACATTGAACCAATAGAGGAGCCCACGGCGGCGCCGGAGAGGACTCCGGAGAAGACCTCAACCATCAAGGCAAGAGCGTATCCCTTATGGCCTGCCATAGTGAGAACAGTTCCGGCCAGAGCCTTCTCGACATCGACTGTCGGATTGCCGTCCGGATCTAAAGCCCAGCCGGGGGGGATCTCCTTTCCCTCTTTCGAAGCGGCAATGATGTTGCCGCGGGCGACAACCGAAGTGGAGAGATCAATTTTGATATGGTACCCCTTTCCGGTGGGGATGGAGACTGCGATCGGATTCGTTCCGAAATATGCCTGATATCCTCCTTCAGGGGCCATGGCCGGCTCCGCGTTGGTCGTGGCAAATAAGATCATATCTTTGTCGGCAGCCTTGTTGCAGTAATAAGAGAGCGCGCCGAAGTGCTGCGAATTTCTGATAGTCGCCGCCGCGATACCCGTGGATTTGGCTATGGGTATCAGCAACTCAAGAACTTTATAAGCTTGAACATGTCCCAGTCCATTCCCCGCATCAACGGCTATTACTGAGCCGCGTCTTCTCTCAACGGTGATATCAGCCCGGGGATTTGTCAATCCTCTCTGTATGCGGCGGATGTAGATATTGACCCTGGAAATCCCATGGGTATATGTTCCATGGACATCTGCCTCGACTAACGCATCGGAAAGGATGAGAGCGTCTCTCTCCGGGACCCCGGCCCCTTTAGCGATATCTGTAATCAGCTTCTTAATTTTTTGTGAGTCATAATACTTCATTATCATTGGATAGAAGCAATTCTTGTACCAGCGGATGACCGATTAGTTGACTCAAAGTATCAGAATCGCCCGGGATATGATGTTTAAAGGATCGGCCATCGCGGCAACTTATCCACAGACAGGAAACAACGCGATAGCTGACCCTTTGCTGAGATAGGAGGAAGACGATTACGGCGGCCGTTCGCAAAAAAGTGAAATCGGATTAACTTTCAACGGCTCTTTTGGTTTTGGATATTTGATATTTCCTGGCCTTTTCATAAAGAGTTGCCCTGGATAATCCCAGCATCTTTGCGGTCTTTACCATGTTCCAGTCGTTCGCCTTCAGGGCGTCGAGAATCAATTTTCGCTCGCTGTCGGAAAGCAATTTTGATAACTCGGATTTAGATGCCACCGCTGTAAAGGTCTCATTATGAAAAGAATCGGAAGTAGGCTCAGCAACGATCTCAGGCGGCAGGTCATCGACATTGATGACATCTCCACTGCAAAGACTTGCGGCGCGGCCTATCACATTTTGCAGCTCACGAATATTTCCCGGCCAATGATATCCCTTCAAAACATCAATAGCTTCGCGAGAGCAGGAGAGGTGATGAAAGCCCATCCTGTCTATAATGTGTCGTACCAGAAGCGGGATATCCTCTTTTCTTTCGCGAAGAGAAGGCAAAGAAACTACCATGGTGCTGAGCCTGTAATATAAATCTTCCCTGAACTTACCTTCAAGTATCATTGCCTTTAAGTCCCGGCTCGTGGCCGCCACCAGGCGAAAGTCCACCTTACTTGGGTAGGTTGCTCCCAGTCGACAAACTGTCTTGTCTTCCAACACCCTTAGGAGCTTAACCTGAGCCTGTAACGACATTTCACCAATTTCGTCAAGGAACAGAGTCCCTCTGTCGGCCAATTCTATTTGTCCAATCTTGCCTTCTTTTTGCGCTCCGGTGAACGCACCCTGAACATAACCGAAAAGTTCAGACTCAAGGAGATCATGCGGTATAGCGGCACAGTTGACAGATACGAACGGACCTCTGGCGCGCTCGCTTTCCGCGTGCAGGGAATGGGCCATCAATTCTTTTCCCGTACCTGTGGCCCCTAAAACGAGAACAGGAAACTCAGTCTTTGCATATTTCTCCAAAAGTTCTTTGGCCTTCACAATATCGGCACTTTGTCCCTTTATGTCTTCGATGGAATATTTTGCGGAAAGTACGCTCTTGATTTTCTCTCTATAAGAAGTTACTTTTCTTTCGAGCAATTCGAGTCTCTCGTATAAGTCTTTAAGTTCACCTATGTCGCCGAAGAGGGTCTGGGATATCACTCCGAAAATGCGTCCGTTTGTTCCCGGAACAGGGATTCTGTTAACGACCAGGATTTTCTTTCCCTTCCCTTCTCCAATGCAGCATTTGAATCCCAGTTCGGGTTTTCCTGTTTCGAGAACATGGCGAATTCTTGAGGCAGGAATATAATCAAGAATCGGTTTGCCGATTACCTCTTCCTGATTCACTCCAATGTAATCGGCATAGGTTTTGTTAATGAAAAGGATATTGCAGTCAGCGTCACAAAAAATAATCCCGCTCGGGAGATTGTTCAGGATGAGCTCAGCAACGTTGATTACCTTGCTTCCCTCTTTATATTGTACGGCCGTCTTGTCCATTGTCTCTTATCTGCGAATCTAACCCATAGTTTCAAATAAGACTATATAAAGTACCATAAATGTAATCTATAAATCCAGACATGCCTGTCCGGAAACAAAGACAAAGCGTTTTACAGCTTCCACGACGACAATGGCCAAAGACAAGCCTATCCGGAAACTTGCGGAGCACTTTTGCATATAGATCGTCCGGTCCCCAAAAGAAATCTGAAGAAAAGAAGAAAATAGGATCAGATACATAAAAAGAAATTGGCATGGGGATTGCTAGCATTATGTCATGAACATGGTCGACAAGCAAGAAAAGATGCGGGCATTACCAAGGAAAATCTCCATCAAATGGGAATAGAAATGTCACAAGTTAATTTGGATAAGAGGGAATAAGTAATGGAAAACAAAAGCATTGTAAATGAACTGATTGCGAGAGCGAGAAAAGCCCAAGAGCAGATTGAACACTACGATCAAGAGAAAGTAAATGAGTTGATTACGGCGGTTGCCTGGGCATTGTATAAGGAGGAAAATGCCAAATATCTCGCCCGCTTGAGCGTGGAAGAGACCCGTATGGGGAATTATGAGGACAAGGTTGTTAAGAACCGCAGAAAAACCATGGGCACTCTCATGGATCTCTTGGGTCCCGGCGCCAAATCAGTTGGGGTGATCGATGTCGATATAAGAACCGGCATCACGCAAATTGCTAAGCCGATGGGGGTCGTGGCTGCGCTGACGCCGGTCACAAATCCTGCAGCGACCCCGGTAAATAACACAATGATGATCTTAAAGGGAAGAAATGCCGTTATTCTGGCTCCCCACCCTCGTGGGAAGAGGACCTGTGCGGAGACCGTCAGTCTCATGCATCATGAAATGACCAAGCTAGGCGCTCCTCTCGATCTCGTCCAGTTCCTGGAGGAGCCTACCAAGGAGTTGACGCAGGAGCTCATGCGTCAAGTCGACTTGGTAGTTGCGACGGGGGGACCGGCAATGGTCCAGGCTGCATACTCCAGCGGAACCCCTGCGCTCGGCGTCGGCATGGGCAACGCTGTTGTAATTATCGATCCGACGGCCGACATCGGCCAGGCGGCGAATAAGATCGTCAGCAGCAAAATCTTTGACTATGCCACGAGCTGTTCGTCCGAGAACTCCCTTGTCATACACGAGAGCATTTATGACAGAGTTGTGAATTCTCTCAAGCAAGAAGGTGGCTATCTCGCTTCCCGGGAGGAAAAAAGAGCTTTACAAACTGCGGCTTTTAAGAACGGCCATATCAATCCCGCCATAGTGGGACAGGCCCCGGCAGTTATCGCCTCTCTTGCAGGCATACCCTCTGCGAAGATGGGCGGCATAAAATTTATCATGGTCGAAGAAGAAGGGATCGGGAGAGACTATCCCTTTTCAGGTGAGAAGCTTTCCATCATTTTGAGTCTTTATAAGTACGGCGCCTTCGAGGAGGCTCTGGAAAAAGTGGAAAGGATCATTGAATATGAAGGGAAGGGACATTCCTGCGGCATCCATTCGACTGACGAAGATCATATCATGAAGCTTGCGGAAAGGATGCCGGTCTCGAGGATTCTTGTCAATCAGGCCCAGGCGTTCGGTAACGGAGGTAATTTTGACAACGGCTTGAATTTCACTTTGACCATGGGCTGCGGTACCTGGGGTGGAAACAGTATAAACGAAAACCTCTCGTATAAGCACTTCATTAATATTACGAGATTGTCCCGGATCATTCCTGAAGTAATCCCGTCGGAGGAGGAACTGTGGGGAGCTTACTTAAATAAACATGCTGCCGGTCTCTAAAGATTGGGAAAATGGAAGAAGAGACTACAATGGATGTTCCGGATTCAGGATTTTTTCGAAAGACCGATAAGATACGGGGTAATTTACTGGTGCTTGCAGGAAGCAGACCGCAGAAGAAAAAGTTAGCAGGGAGAAGTGGCATTTTAGAAAGTTTTCGCTGAACCAAAGTCTATTGATTGAATGTATGGAGGTTCGATTAATGCAAAGTGCAACATGTTTAAGGGTCACTCGAAAGCAGGCAGCCTGTCAGAGGCATTGTCCAGCCGGGATAGATGTCCCGCGTTATGTGAGGGCGATCGCGGCCGGCAGATTCGATGAGGCGCTGGCCGTCATTCGGGAAGCGATTCCCTTTCCATCCATTTGTGGTCACGCATGTTTTGCCCCATGTGAAGTCCAATGCGGTAAGGGGCAATTCGATGAGTCTATTGCGATCAGGGCTCTTAAGAGGACGGCGGCCGAAAAAGGCGGCGATCTTTGGAAAGAGAACTTGAGGAAGGCGCCTTCTACAGGGGGAAAGATAGCGGTAGTCGGGGCGGGTCCCAGTGGTCTTACCGCGGCTTATTTTCTTGCCCTTAAAGGTCACGAAGTGACCATCTTCGAA
>JAMCWJ010000110.1 GCA_023475105.1 Nitrospirota bacterium | reverse complement strand
TGAGCTGAAAATAAGTATGGCAAAAAGAAATGCGAACGACTTCACCCTCATGTTCCCTCCTCCAAGTCCCCCGTGGAATAGTCAAGAAAGGCCGGCGGTTCTTCTTCAATCTCCTGAAAAACCGCTCAACTGTTCTATCGACCCGAATAAACAATTCTGAACTGTAAACAATCTCAGGAGAAAAAACCATCGGGTAAACACAGTATTTTAGGGGGGGGCAGGAGGGTGCGGCGACATGGAAAAACTGCGCTTGATGACCTTAAGGGGATGGAGGGCGTTGTCCAATTGGTTCGTTAATTGACCAATTCATCGCACTTCGGCAAAGGACGTCAGCCAACAGGATATCAGCAGGTTCGAGCCGCAATGGCCTTTCCTCATTCTTTGTGATAATGGCTACTGAGAAGCTCGTGGTCGTTGCTCCTTCTTGTCACGGCAAAGGGCCTTCGTCGCCCCGGCCTGATACACCGGGTATTCAAAACGGACCATCAGGAGATTTTGCGGCGGGACAAAGCGACGACGAAGTATTTCGGGGGATTGAATATCACGGCAGCGCTGTCGGCGATGAGGAGATGACCCGCTTCGAAACGATGGTATTGGAGGAAAAGCGGCCGGGGTGACCTTCTACTCCCCGTCGCCGGGCGTTCTTTTTCCGGAGACATCTATCCCCTCAGCCAATCCTGCAAACAACGGCAGCGCCACAGCTGTGGCAAACACAAGCACCTGCGTGTCCGTAAGGCTCCCTATGGCAAAGACGATGGTGAATGCGAACACGGCAAACCCGAGAGGCCCTCGCCGGCCCTTCCAGCCTTTCCGGAGCATCAGCAGGAGAAGCCAGCAAAAAGCGACCAGTCCCGCTATGCCGTAACTGACCATCATAAAGAGAAAGCTGCTGTGGGGATGAAACATCGCGGGGAGGGTCGGATCTTTCTTGTTCCGTTCCCACGATGCCGCGAACCCCGCTGTCCCCTTGCCGAGCAATACGTTCCCCTTTATTTCGTTTACGGCTATCTCCCACATGGAAAAACGCAATCCGAGCGACGTGTTCACATTACCGTGCCTGTACTGGCTGATATCCTCCACGGCCTGCGCAAACCGGGACCGCACCACGGGGAAGGCAAAGAAGAGAGACGCCGCGAGGATGCTGACGACGAGTGTCTTCACTATGTGCCTTTGCCCCACCATATTATACGCAATGACCGGAAGCAGGACTGCCAGGGCAACGTATCCGCTCCTGCCGCCGATGAACCCTAACGTGAAAAAATATTGGAGCATCACCACCCCGTACAGAAGTCTCGTTTTCTGCGAGTCTGCCTTTGAAAAATAGAACGATGCGACGAGCATTCCCGTCGTAAGCAGCAGGGAGAATGCGATCCACGCCGAACTGCCGCCCAGCAACCCCACCGCAACGCCGTTTTTGAGGGGCAGGAGACCCGCGAACTGCAGAATCGCTATCCCGCTGTTCAGTGAAAGCCCCGCGAGAAACATCCTGATTAGGAAATCCGGTCGTCTTCGCATACTGAGAAGCGGTCCCATGGCGATCGCATAAAACCAGTAATGGGTCTTCACGGCTATCGGGAATCCATCATCGGGAACGGGGGTGTACAGAAGGCCGAGCCAGGGGAGGATCATGAGCGCGAGCACCGGAATCTTCAGGTCGGAATGAAACCACGCGGGAACGTCCTTCAGAAACCTCCCGGAGACGACCCACACAAAGAGCACAAAGCCGC
This sequence comes from Nitrospirota bacterium, assembly GCA_023475105.1. Classification (GTDB taxonomy): domain Bacteria; phylum Nitrospirota; class Thermodesulfovibrionia; order Thermodesulfovibrionales; family UBA9159; genus JAMCWJ01. The sequence goes on along the minus strand of JAMCWJ010000110.1, from coordinate 22,724 downwards.
CGCAGACAGCTGTCGGCGAGGTGGCAAGAGGCACGGAGAAGAACATGCCGGCGTACCCGTACCAGAGAAGGCTGTCGGGATCAACCCTTCTTAGTAAGCCCATGTTCACAGAAATATTCCTTTCCCGCCACGCTCATCTCAAGGAGCTTCCTCGTCTCGTCGGTCATGCTCTTGTTCGTCGGATGCCACAGGTGAAAACATATCGCCATAAAAGGATGCACCTTCTTCGTGAGTCCGTATTGAAAGAACCTGCAGGCCAGTTCGGAATCTTCGTTCCCCCAGCTCGTGAACTCTTCGTTGAAACCGTTCACTGCAAAGACGTCGCGCCTGAAAAAACCCATATTGCATGACTTGATCCCCTTGAGTTTCCGGTTCCTTATCGAAGGGAACGAGGGAAAACGGATCAGGTGATGGATATTCGAGACATGGCCTCGCAGGACCATCCCGAGCATTTTCCGCACCGAATTGGCGTGCCCGTGAGAAAAGTCCTCAACTGCGTCTTTGCTGATATGCGCCCTTTTCCCCTGCACAAAGCATCTCTCTTCGGCAAGCCGGAGATGATCCGATATGAAATGCCGGTCCACGACGCAATCGCCGTCCAGGAGAATGAGGTAGTCCCCGGAGGAGCGCTTGATCGCTTCGTTGCGGATCCTCGCGGCCCTGAATCCCTTGTGCTCCTGCCACACATGAAATACGGGAACGGACGCGGCTTCGGAAATGCGTCTCACCACCGAAGAGGTCCTCTCATCCGAACCGTCGTCCGCGATAATGATCTCATCGGGAAGTCTGCTCTGGACCAGAATGCCCTCGACCACTTTTTCGAGCGCCCCGGGGGAGTCATACGTGGTGATGATAAGAGAGACCTTCAATAGCGTCCTCCCACAAGCGACGCATTGACCGAGCCGATCTTGACCTTCGTCTTCACCAGGACAGGGAGCCTTCTGTCGTCGTCGGTAAGCCAGATATAAATCTCTCCCCTCCGGGAAAAAATGCCCTCGGATCTCATCAGCGGTTTCACTACGATGGTGTTGAACCCGCCGGCCGGCACCTCGATCCTCTCCTTTCTCAGGACCTGCACTTCGACCTTCCAGACTTTCTTGTCGTCAAAGATGGTCACATATACCGGCTTTCCCACCTCGAGCTTCAGGGTCCTGAGGTAGTAGAAGCTCGATAGGGGATCAAAGACGACAGAGGGGACAGCGAACTCTTTTCTTTCCCTATCCAGGTGATCGATATACACGGCCTTCGCGTTCCGCGCATCGAATATCACTTCCTTGTTCTTCCTGTGCCGGCCCTCCCGCAGCCTGAGCAAGTAGCGCAGGGGATTTCCGATGACCGGCGACGAGTGGTTTTTCGCTACCCTGCTCTCCACCCTGTCGTCGACGGTATAAAAAACAGACACCCATTTTACCGATCGTGCCGTGGAGGTTATCAGGATCTCGTTTCCCTTGTCCCTGATCTCGAGAGACGCCTCGCCCGCCTTTATCCCGGTCCAGGTGAGATCATAGTTGAGAACTTCCGGAATCTGAAAGGCGGAGGCTTCTCCCGGGAAAGCTATCAGGACGAGAAGTACGAAGGCAGGGGGAAAGATCGGTCTCCTTTTGCATCCGGTGGTCCTATGTCGGGTTCCCGAACCATTGCTCTTCCTGCACTGGGCTGACATCTTTTGTTATATTAATACATGCGTGTAATTCCTGCAATAGACTTGAAGGCCGGCAAGTGCGTCAGGCTCCTTCAGGGAAGGGAAGACGCCGTCACCGTATATTCCGATGACCCCGTTTCGACGGCGAGACGCTGGGAGTCTTGCGGGGCTGCACTTCTCCATGTCGTCGATCTGGACGGCGCCTTCACCGGCGACCAGAAAAACCTTGATGCGATCGGAAGAATCCGTGCCGCCGTCACGATGGAGATCGAGGTGGGCGGCGGCATCAGGAATATGGAGACGATACGAGAACTCATGGATATGGGCATTCACAGAGTGATACTCGGCACCGTCGCAGTCGAAAAACCTGAATTGATGAGAGAGGCGTGCAGGAGGCACCCGGGAAGGGTCATCGTGGGCATCGATGCGAGAGAAAAGAATGTCGCGGTGAAGGGCTGGGTCGATGTCTCCGGCGTGGAGGCGGAAAAACTGGCCCGGGATGCGGAAGCAGCCGGTGCGGCCGGGATCGTGTACACCGACATCTCTACGGACGGCATGATGACGGGGCCGAATATCGGAGCCGTCGCCGAGATGGTGAAGACCGTAAGCATTCCCGTAATAGCCTCCGGCGGGGTCTCGTCGCTCGACGATGTAAAGAACCTTATGCGGATCAGGGGCCTCTGGGGTGCGATCACCGGCAAGGCGATCTACTCGGGAAAACTCGATTTACGGGAGGCGATCGAGCTCGTAAATCGTAACGAGTCAGCATCGGAGGACAACGAGTAAAGTGAGATCCATTCGCAAAATCTCCCCTTTCCCCTCTTTTCCAAGGAGGGGAAATTCCTCCCTTTGCCAAAGGGAGGTAAGGAGGGATTTTACCTAATGCGTGAAACAGCGGGCGTCATGAAACGCCCGAAAACCCTGGATTCCCGCCTGCGCGGGAACGATAGGAAGGCCCATGATGAGAGAAGGGATTTTGAGATAGGTTCTCATTATGAAATTCCCCCTCACGACTCACTCTTCACGGTTTACGGTATCTTGAGATGCTTGCGAAAAGAATAATCCCCTGTCTCGACGTGAAGGACGGCCGCGTCGTAAAAGGCGTCAGCTTCGTCAATCTGCGCGATGCCGGCGACCCGGTGGAAAACGCGAAGTTTTACGATCGCCAGGGCGCGGACGAACTCATTTTCCTCGATATTACCGCGTCTCATGAAAAGAGGAAGATCATCATCGACGTCGTCGAAAGGACCGCCGACGACGTCTTCATGCCCCTGACTGTCGGCGGAGGGATAAAAAATCTTGAAGACATCAGGGACCTTCTGCGCGCAGGCTGCGACAAGGTCTCCGTGAATACCACGGCGGTGAAGGACCCCTACTTCGTGCGCAGGGCCGCCGAAAAGTTCGGCAGCCAGTGCATCGTCGTCGCGATCGATGCAAAGAGAGTCCGCGGGGATATGGCGTGGGCCGAAGACGAGCAGTGGTTCAGTGATCCCTCGTTCAAAGATGTCTGCCTTGCATTGCCCCGGAATCCCGCGGCACAATCGCCTCAGCCCGAATTCGTCATTCCCGCAAGCGAAGCGCGTCGGGAATCCCTCTTAAAGGATTCCGGACAAGCCGGAATGACAGACAAGGACGTTAACGGTGGAGGAGGGGAATCGGTGTGGGCGATCTCTACTCACGGCGGAAGAAAGATGAAACTCATCGATGCGGTAAGGTGGGCGAGAAAGATCGAAGAACTCGGCGCGGGCGAGATCATGCTGACGAGCATGGACAGGGACGGGACAAGGGACGGTTACGACCTCGCGCTCACCAAGGCGGTATCGGAGGCTGTTTCGATCCCGGTGATCGCTTCAGGCGGGGCGGGGAATCTCGAGCACCTCTATGAGGGACTTGTCGCGGGCAGGGCGGACGCGGTCCTCGCCGCGTCGATCTTCCATTTCAGGGAGTTTACTATACGAGAGGCAAAAGAGTACCTGAAGGCAAAAGGAGTGGCGGTAAGGCTGTAATCGTACTATACCTCCGTGATGCGTTTTTGTTCCTGTCGCTTCGCGGCTGCTTTTCTCTTACCACTCTGCCGGCTTGGTTGTCCTATCCTGAACATTTCAGTCACTTCCTCGCTTGCAGGATGAACGCTGACCCTGAACGAGCACCCTGTCAGATGGAAGCTGTCGCGATTGTTTTCTCTTGACTCATCACGCTCTACACATAACGCTTCACGGCCTCCCATCGCGGTCACCTCCACCTCCGGGAGGTGTTTCGCATCAGAGTACCTTGCACAGAGAGAAGCTGCGAGCGGTATGAAGTCCGCCGACCCTTCTCCCGAGAGAAGCACGACAGGGCTGCCGACATTCTCGACCCTCAGGAGATAACTGCTTTGGTCGGCATAGGATTCGAGAGCCGCATTTTCCTTCTCATCCCTGCCGACGATCGCCTTGCACGCAGGAGAAAGCCTGAAGTGCCGCCCGACACGCAGCAGGTGAAGGTCATCGAGAGAAGGGTCGGGGGTATTGGCAAGGAGTTCCTTCAGACGCCAGGAAAAGTTCGGTTCCGTGAGGAGGCAGCCTCCCGCAGGGGCCGGGTAGTCCGTAAGTCCCAACTCCTTCGCCAGGGCCATCTGCGGTTTCCTCGATCTGCCGTTGAAGCCGTAGAGAAGCTCTCTTCTCACCAGTCCCTCTCTTTCAGGAACCGTTTCGGTCATGAGTTTCGCACTCAACGGCCGAAGCACAGAACCTTTCAGGCCCGCTTCCCTGTCTATGAGATTCAGCGTGTCCCTCCTCTGGCTCATCGGTCTCTGGCCGAGCACTTCTCCGGTCGCCACGAAATCCGCGCCGATAAGCCCCATCAACTCCCCGGCTTCTCTCAGCATGAGGATCCTGCAGTCGATGCAGGGATTCATGTTCCTTCCATGCCCGTGTTTCGGGTTCTTCACTATATCGACAAATCCGTCCGCGAGATGGCAGAGTTTCACCTCGAAACCGAACTTCCCGGCGGCAGGGAAAGGATTCCTGGAGCACGAGGAACTGTCGCTGATGTCGCAACCGAAGTGGGTGAGGAACGTCACCGCCGTCACCTCGATGCCCTGTCTCAGAAGTACAAGGACGGCGAGGGTGCTGTCGAGGCCCCCTGAAAGGAGCGCTACCGCTTTTGCCATATCAAAACACGGTGAAGCGTAAAACGTGAATCGTGAAGGGCGAAAAACATCCTAAGTCTCTGAGCTTGCTCTCTGTCCCATTGTTCTCTTACTCCTCACCCCTGACGCTTCACGATTTACGCTTCCCTCTCACGCCTAACGATTCAGCGAGCTTCTCCCCGGTAACCACAGCCGTCCCGATTTCACCGACCACGATTCCTGCGGCGTGGTTTGCGATTACAGCGGCGTCCCGCATCGGCGCACCCGCGGCGCAGGCGAGCGTGAATGCCGCGATCACGGTGTCTCCGGCCCCGGTCACGTCGTACACCTGTCTCGCAACCGTCGGGATGTGGGTAATGCGGTCCTGCTCGAAAAGGCTCATCCCCTGCTCTCCTTTTGTGATCAGGACGGAACCGCAGGCGAATTTCTTAATCAGCGTCGTACCTGCCCTGATAAGGGACTTTTCGTCCTTTATCTCGACCCCTGCGCCCTGGGAAGCCTCCGCAAGGTTCGGGGTCATCAGGGACACCCCCCGGTAACAGTGAAAATGTCCAACCTTGGGATCGACGGCAAGGAGCTTCTTTCCTCCCGCGGCCTTCAGAATCCCCCTGACGAGTTCACGGGAGATCACGCCCTTTTTGTAATCGGAGAGGATTACCGCATCATGCTCATGGACGGCGTGCTTCAGATAAGCCATGACCTTCTCCATGACCCCGGCTGAAATCCCTCTGCTGTCTTCCCTGTCGAAGCGCACGACCTGCTGGTTATGGGCGATGACCCGCGTTTTCACCGTCGTCGGCCTGCCGTCTTCGAACAGCGCACGGCCGATCCCCTTTTCTTCAAGAAGCTTCCTCATGACTTCTCCTGCCCGGTCTTCTCCCGACACGCCCACAACAGTGACCGAACCGCCAAGGGAGACGATATTGTGCGCCACATTCGCAGCGCCGCCGAGCATGAAGTTGTCTCCGGTCACTTCGACGACGGGAACCGGCGCCTCAGGAGAAATGCGGTTCACCTTTCCCCATAGGTAGCGATCAAGGACGAGATCACCCGCGACCAATATCCTGCACTTTTTGAATCTTCCGAAGACGCCCCGAACTTTCATTCTTCACAATAACCCACATTTCCTCAAAAAATCAACCACGGAAAAACGGAGAATGCCATTGCATCACGGATAGTTTCACAAACAGTTTTACTTGATTAAATGGAGAACATCATACTATAATTTGATACAATCTAATACTCATATCAAGCAAATGATCTATACCCAAGACTAGATATGGCGGAAAAGAAGCTAGCAAAGGAACTGACTGAAAACGAGAAGAAGAACATGCCCCTTTATACCATCGGCATTGTCGCCGAACTTCTGGGAACGACCGAACAAACCCTGCGTCTGTATGAAAAGCACGGCCTTATCAAACCGACAAGGCGCAACAAGAACCGCTTCTATTCCGAAAACGACATCAAGTGGCTCAGGTGCGTCAGGGACCTCATCCATGTCAAGAAGATAAGCATCGAGGGCATCAAGAAGCTCCTCGAGTACGCGCCGTGCTGGGAAATCACTACGTGCCCCGACGAGAGAAAGGTGAAGTGCACCGCCTTCATCGACAAGACCAAACCCTGCTGGGAACTCAACAGAATGATCTGCAACAGCAAGGCGGGTAAGAACTGCGAGGAGTGCATCGTCTTCCTGCCGACGCTAAGGCCGGCCAGCTGAGGCCTTCGGCTTTCGGCGGGACAGGGAAAGATAAAACTCAGAAATTATTTTGCTTGATTTCCTGAGTAGCAAGTAGTTTATAATTCAGTATATATCTATGTCGGGGAAAAAGCTCACAAAAGAATTGAGTGAAGAAGAAAAAAAGGGGATGCCCCTTTATCCCATCGGGGTTGTCTCGGAACTCCTGGGAACGACCGACCAGACCTTACGGCTCTACGAAAAACACGGCCTCATCAAACCTGCAAGGCGCAACAAGAACCGCTTCTATTCCGAAAACGACATCAAGTGGCTCAGATGCGTCAGGGACCTCATCCATGTCAAGAAGATAAGCATCGAGGGCATCAAGAAGCTCCTCGAGTACGCGCCGTGCTGGGAAATCACTACGTGCCCCGACGAGAGAAAGGTGAAGTGCACCGCCTTCATCGACAAAACCAAGCCTTGCTGGGAACTCAACAGAATGATCTGCAACAAGGAGGCGGGCAAAGACTGCGAAGAGTGCGTCGTGTACCTCGCGCGTCACGACAGGAAGAACACGAAAAGGGCCTGATCCTTCCCGACCACACCGCTTTGCCTTCTCTCCCCGTCATGCCGCGACGCCTTCAGAGGCGCCCCTTCCGAACGGCGCAGAGGGGAGACCCTTACTTTTTCCCTTTCTCCGGTCCGATCGTCCTGGCCGAGACATTGGGATCGATGAGATACGCCTCTTTGAAATACCTCCGCGTCGCCGTATCTCCCCAGAAATCCCTGCGTCCCTTTGCGGGTCCCGTCTTTCTTTTCACTTCATAGCTTGCGTACCCCAGGAGATACAACGCCTCAGGATCAGGTGTCCGGGCGACGTATTCGCTGAGATACTTCACCGCGGACTTGAAATCCCCCCTCAGATAGGCACGGCGCCCCTTTTCGAAGAGTTCGTCCTGAGCGTACAGCGAAGAGACTAAAAAGAACGCGGTGATCAGAAGGGCCAACAAAAATGTACCGGTTTTCTTCATCTCGCACCTCCTAGTCAAAATCGAGTTTGAACGGTTCTCTCGACTCCCGCATGCCCGGGAATGACGAGTATTCCCTCGGCTGCGTTCCGTTCTTAAAATACTCCATTATCCCTGCTGCCGGATCCCTGGCGAGGAGCCCGCTGGCCGGGTCTATGGAGCAGCTCGCTATCCCTTCAGGCACCACGAAGCCGCGATCCCCGAGGTCCAGGGACCTCATGAAGTCCACCCATATAGGCGACGCGGCCGTTGCACCCGTCTCCCTGCTGCCGAGAGTCCTCATGTCATCGAAACCGACCCAGACCGCCGATATCATATCGGGTAGATACCCCACAAACCAGGCGTCGCGGTAATCATTCGTCGTTCCCGTTTTTCCGGCGACGGGCCTTCCCAATGCCTTTGCCCTCCATCCCGTGCCGTAGTTTACTACATCTTCCATCATCGAGGTGATCAGGAACGCCGTCTGGGGGCTGATCACCTGCTTGCCCTCGGGCTGATTGCTCTCAAGGATCCTGCCGTGCGCATCGGTCACGTATTTTACAGCGAGGGGCTGCATCTTCATCCCTCCGCTCGCAAAAACGCTGTAGCTTTCGGCGAGTTCGAGGGGCGTGACGGCGACACTGCCGAGGGCGATACTCAGATTATGCGGAAAATCTTCTTCGATCCCGATGTTCCGTGCAAAGTCGGTCACCTTGTCGACACCGATCGCGTCCACGAGCTTCACCGTAACCACGTTCCTCGAATACGCCAGCGCGTCCCTCAGCCGGGTCGGCCCGTAATGGATATGGTCGTAATTCTCGGGTGTCCAGTCGCCTTTCGGTCCGCCCTTGTATGTGACCCGCTCGTCGTTGATAATACTTGCGGGAGTGAACCCGTTGTCCATTGCAGCGGCGTATATGACGGGCTTAAAGGCCGACCCGGGTTGTCTTTTCGCATACGCGGCCCGATTGAACTCCGACCTCGCGAAGTCGTACCCGCCGACCATCGCCCTGATAAAGCCACTGTTCGGATCTAACGCTACAAGGGCGCCTTCAACTTCGGGATCCTGCTCCAGCGTCAGTATCGCCGTCGTTCCTTTCAAAGACCTGAAGCCGACCTTCACGACATCCCCGACCCTGAGAACCTTGTCGAGGGTGAAGTTCTTTATGTGGCTCGTCTTGCCTGTTTTCGGGTCTATCAGCGTGGCGGCCCATCGGGCATTTTCGAGGGGAAGCCTGCCGACGACTCCTCGTGCCTTCAGGATCGCTTCCCGGGGACCGACCTTGAGCACGACCCCGGAGACAAGATCTCCCGTGCCGCCGATAAGGGGGCCCGATGTTTCCTCCTCCTTCTTCTTCCTCAGTTCCTTCTCGGCATTCACGTCCTTTTGGTCGATGCGTCCCCTCCATCCCCTTCTTTTGTCGACCTCCCTCAGGCCCTCCTGAAGGGCCCACGCCGCCGTGGCCTGGGCCCTTTTATCGAGGGTCGTATAGACGCTCAACCCACTCTTATACACCATATCGATGCCGTATTTCTCTTCAAGATACTTCCTCACATACTCCAGGAAATAGTTGTTCGCCTCCTGTCCCCTCCTGAGGGTCGACAGGTACAGAGGCTGTTTCGCGGCCTTTTCCCTTTCGGAGCGCTTGATGTACCCCTCCTCTTCCATCCTCGCAAGCACCGTCTCCTGTCTCTCCTTGGCCTTCAGCACGTTGTTGTAAGGAGAATAGGTCGAAGGCGCCTTTGCAAGACCTGCGAGCAGGGCCGCCTCGGGAAGGGTAATGTTTCTCACCGATTTCCCGAAATAGATCCGCGACGCCATCTCCATCCCGTACGCACCGTGCCCAAGGTACACCCTGTTGAGATACAACTCCAGAATCTCATTTTTCGAAAGGTTCTTCTCGATCTTCATCGCCAGGGCGGCCTCCCTTACTTTTCTCTGCAGGGTCTTTTCAGGGGTAAGGAAGGTGATCTTGGCAAGCTGCTGGGTTATGGTGCTCCCTCCCTCCTTGAGCCCCACGTGAAGGAGGTCCTTTACCGCGGCCCTCACGATAGCGAGATAATCTATCCCCTTGTGCTTCCAGAACCTCGAGTCCTCGACAGCCACGACCGCATTGACAAGGTGCTTCGGCATCCGGCTCAGCGGCACGTAGACGCCTTTTTCGATCTTGAACTCTCCGATGAGGGTATCGTCATCGGCGTAGACCTTTGTGCCGGGTATCGCCTTGTACTGCTTGAGCTCCCGGACGGATGGGACGCCCTTTGCAAGGGCGATATATCCCCCGGCAAAGACGCCGAGGCCGATCGCAACCGTGAGAAGGATGATAAGAAGACGCAAGCGGGACAGCTTCATCGGGGAAAGGTGCATCCTTTTTTCATTCGCAATTATACCCCTCAAAAACCCTTTCTGTCAAAATTCACAATGCATCAACAACCATTTCACAACAAAAGAGATGATAAATCAAAGGCTTATATTTTTCCGATTTTTCTGCTTGACAGATACAATATATTGTGGTTAAATCTATTTCGGGCAAAAAAAAATACTAAACCTAGGTTATCGGGGAGAAGTTACAAGGTCGGGTTGGGGATAGTCGAGAGGATCGATTCCGTCACCTTCCCGGGGCAGGAAACAGGCGACAGGGTATAGGCGTCCGCGACATAATCATTTTTCGAACTATCAGAGAAAACAGACGTTTTTTTATTCTCTTATAAACTGTTCACCGCTTACAGGAGGAGCTATGAAGGTCTTGGGAGGTCTCAACCTCACACAAAACGCGCTTAAGGTTCTCGAAAGGAGGTACCTGAAGAAAAACGAGGAGGGGAAAATCGTCGAGACTCCCGAGGAGATGTTCCGGAGGATCGCGAAGTCGATAGCCTCTGTCGAGCCTGCCTACGGAAAGAGTCCTGAGGAGAGGGCCGCAACAGAAGAGCAATTCTACGCCATGATGACCTCCCTTTCTTTTCTCCCGAACAGCCCGACCTTGATGAACGCCGGCAGGAGACTCGGACAGCTCAGCGCCTGCTTCGTCCTCCCCGTAGGCGATTCGATGGACTCCATATTCGACGCCGTGAAAAACGCCGCGATCATCCATAAATCGGGGGGCGGGACAGGGTTCAGTTTTTCGAGGCTGAGGCCCAACGGAGACGTCGTCGGCTCCACGAAAGGCATTTCCTCAGGCCCTGTCTCGTTCATGACCGTCTTCGATACTGCGACAGAGGCAGTGAAGCAGGGCGGCACGAGACGCGGGGCGAACATGGGTCTGCTCAGGGTGGACCATCCCGATATCGTCGATTTCATCAGCTGCAAGGACGAAAGCTCCAGACTCAATAATTTCAATATATCCGTCGGTCTCACGGAAGAATTCATGAAGGCCCTCGCCGAAGACCGGGAATATGCCCTCGTAAATCCCAGGACGAAACAGGTCACAAAGAGGGTGCGGGCGAAGGATGTGTTCGCGCTCATCGTGAACCACGCCTGGAAAAACGGAGAGCCCGGGATCGTCTTCCTCGATAGGTTAAATGCATCGAACCCGACACCGCAGCTCGGCGAGATAGAGTCGACAAACCCCTGCGGGGAGCAGCCGCTCCTTCCCTTCGAATCCTGCAATCTCGGCTCGATAAACCTTGCGAAAATGGTGAAGAAGACAAAGGACGGCAGACAGCAGACATCCTATGAGGTCGACTGGGACACCCTCAGAGACATCACGGGGAAGGCTGTGCACTTCCTCGACAATGTGATCGACGCGAACAGGTACCCCCTGGCCAGGATAGAAGAGATGACAAAAGCGAACAGGAAAATCGGCCTTGGGGTGATGGGATGGGCCGACATGCTGATCCGTCTCGGGGTCCCCTACAACTCCCCTGAGGCGGTCCACCTTGCCGGGGAAGTGATGGGGTTCATTCAAACGGAAGGGAAAAACGCCTCCGCGGCCCTTGCAGAAGAACGCGGGGTCTTCCCGAATTATGAGGGGAGCATCTACGAAGGGAAGATCCCTCTGAGGAACGCCACGGTCACGACGATTGCGCCGACTGGCACGCTTTCGATCATTGCGGGATGTTCTTCCGGCATAGAGCCCCTCTTTGCCGTCTCCTATGTGAGGACCGTGATGGAAGGAACAAAGCTCATCGAGGCGAACCCTTATTTTGAAGAAGCGGCGAGAAAAGGGAACTTCTGGTCGAGAGAGCTTATGGAGCGGATCGCGGAAAAAGGCAGCCTTCACGGCGTCAATGAAGTACCGGAAGATGCGAGGCGTCTTTTCGCGACCGCCCACGATATTACTCCCATCGAGCACGCGAGGATGCAGGCGGCTTTTCAGAAGTACGTAGACAACGCGGTCTCGAAGACCGTAAACTTTTCGCATGACGCCACGCCCCGGGACGTTGAGGACGTCTATCTCCTCGCTTACGAACTCGGATGCAAAGGCGTTACCGTATACCGCGACGGCTCGCGAGAGGAACAGGTGCTCTCGACCGGGAAAACGGGCAGGAAGGAAATGCATGCGCCGGAGAGACAGAAGATCGTGCCGAAGGGAAGACCGGAGGTGCTCAACGGTACGGTGCGTCTGGTGAGGACCGGCTGCGGAAACGTGTATGTCACGATCACGGAAGATGAGGAGGGACATCTCTTTGAACTCTTTACGAGCATGGGCAAGGCAGGGGGCTGCGCCGCGAGTCAGGCCGAGGCGATAGGAAGGCTCATCTCCCTCGCGCTCCGTTCGAACATAGACCCCTTGGAGATCGTGAAGCAGCTCAAAGGGGTGCGTTGCAACCAACCCGCATGGCACGCCGGAGGACCGATCCTCTCCTGCTCGGACGCAATCGCGAAGGCCCTCGAAAAATACCACTCGAAGGGAGAAGGGGGCAACGGGAAACACGACAACGAGGTGATTTTTATCGGGGCCTGCCCCGAGTGCGGGGGTGCGGTCGAGCACGAAGGCGGCTGCGCGGTCTGCCACAACTGCGGATTCACCAAGTGCGGCTAGGGGAAGGAGAGATGGAGCCCGATACCCGCACATGCATCGCCTCGATCGCAGGGAAGCTCATTTCAAACAGAGGACATTTTTGTCTCTATGACTATTCGCGCTCCCTCCATGTGCAGATGACCTGTCTGCCTCATCCGGAGCAAATCAGAAGACAGGGGTACGCACGAAAGGTTTTTGCGCCGGGCTCCGGAAGAGGGTCGAGGTACAGATACACCTGCAGCTGCGGGCGCCTCTTCGACATCGCTATTCACGGCAATACCTTCATCGGCTACGCTAGCGGGAGTTCTTCGCACTTCATCGGCAACGTGAGGGGAGATTCGATCTACCTCTACGACGACGAGGAATCCGCCCATTTCAATTACAGAATTTCGGCCCGTGCGGTCGGGGATGAGGCGGCACCCTCCATCTCGTTCTCCTGCGGGCGCCGGGATGCAGGGAGGATATATGAGCGGACATGACGGGAGGAGGCCCTCGTGGGACGAGTATTTCATCGAGATTTCGATGGTCGTCTCGACGCGGTCGACCTGCCTCAGGAGGAGGTACGGCGCCGTGATCGTAAAGGACAACGTGATCGTAAGCACCGGATACAACGGTGCGCCCCGGGGCTCCGCGAACTGTATCGACCGCGGGACCTGCACGCGAAAGGAACTGAACATCCCCGCCGGAGAACGCTATGAACTCTGCGAGGCAGTCCATGCCGAGCAGAACGCGATCATCAACGGCTCGCCCGAGCGGATGAAGGACGGGACGATCTTCATCGCCGGGTTCGAGGAAGGCGACATCTTCGCCGAAGGAAAACCCTGCCTCCTCTGCAGGAGGATGATACGGAACGCCCAGCTTAGGGAGGTCGTCTACCTCGCAAAGGACGGAAGCATTGTCCGGGTGGAAGATATGAAGGAATTCGACGCCCCGCCGGCTGAGGCGGAGGAAGGCAGCCGCAGGCCCTCGCCCGCCGGTGAATGAAACTTCACCGCTTTCAAGACAAAGAAACCCGTCGAAAAGGTGACGGAGTTCTACAAGAAACAGTCGGACCTCAAATACATGGGCGGTGACGAGGGAACCCCCATGTTCAGAAAGGGCACTGTCGACGTCACCGTGCAGAGCCCCTGGATGGATACGAAGACCGGGAAGATGATGAAAGACGCGCTCATCTCGATCGTAAAGCAGAAGGGGGAGAGGGGAGAGAAATATTGAGTTATGTAAGTGAGGGGGTTAGGAAGCTAGAAGGAAATTTTGTAAACAAGAGTACAGTTGCGGGGACGGCAAGAATGTCCCTTTTTTGTTCACGGCGCAAACGCCGGCTCCCTTGAATTAGGAGTGACAATGTTTGATGTTTTTACTGAAGAAATAGAAGTCCAGATAAAGACCGGTATCTCCCATCTGTATTGGTTCAAGGAGGATTTGAGAAAAGCGTGGCTGAGATCAGGAGTAGCCCCTGGGTTATGTAACTCTATTTTCTCCAGAACAGGCCCTGATAGCAAAAAACTGACGAAAAGGGAATTAATGAACTCTCTATATATCGAACTAAGGGGATCAGATATCAACAGAAGATTAGAGGTCTCCCGTAATTTTGTAAGAATATTAACCGAGCATAACAATTTTGTGCCCCAAGATGAAAAACACAGAGTTGAAATTGCCGAAAGATGTGCTCTAAAGTTGCGTGAAATCATTGCACAACAGCAGAAAGAAGCGGAATATCGCGACTTAATCAGAAATAAAGTGCAAAGAGCAAAGAAAGAAGATTATCATTCTCAACTATTACCTTTGAGAGCGCATTTCTATGAAACCGTGAAGATGGACAAACAGAAAAGAGGTTATGAGTTAGAAAAGATATTCTCAAAGCTCATGACCATAAGTGGTATCCCTGTTGAGGAGTCCTTCAAGATTGTTGGTGAGCAAATGGATGGTGCCATTAAGTATGACGGCCATTATTATATAGTTGAACTGAAATGGATAGAAAAGAAAGCTGATCAAAAAAATGTTGCTAGCCTGTATATGAAGGTTGAGGGCAAAATGGAAGCGAAAGGAATCTTCATTGCTATGAATGGCTTTACTAACGAACTTCTATCTTCCTTGCCGAAGGGTAAGAATCTGAAGGTTTTGCTTCTTGATGGTATCCATCTCACTAATGTAATCTCAGGAATTTATACTTTCCAAGAATTACTGGAACATGCAATTAGTCACGCATGCTTGAGAGGAGAAATATACTGTTCTCATGAATTCTTAAAGTGAAGCTGGCAAACTACGATAAACGAATGGAAGTGTGAATAGCATAATGAAAAGGAAGTTGCATTCATACCGAAATAACGATCCCCTTGCACGACTCTGTCTGAGCGAGGATCAGGCCACTTACGAGGCACGTGAAGAAGATGAGCTGCCCAAGCGGCGGATGCCGTTTAAGCTGATCGATTTATTCTGCGGTGCAGGAGGGATGACCCTTGGCTTCACGAAAGCGTTCGGCCATCATTTCAAATCCGTTTGGGCTAATGACTTTAACAAGTTTTGCGTCGAAACGTACAATGCGAACTTCGGGAACCATTGTATACCCGGAGACATTGTCGACTTGCTCCAAGACCCTTCTGTAGAAATACCGAAAGCCGACGTCGTCATCGGCGGACCGCCGTGCCAGGGCTTCAGCTTGCTTAACAAAAATCGCCAGGATGATCCCAGAAATGAATTATGGCGCCCCTTTCTGGAGGTCGTTGAGAAAGCCGACGCTGAGGTTTTCGTTATTGAGAATGTCCCTCAGCTGCTCGGCACATTTGAACACGGGGAAATCGTCGGAGCAGCGGAAACCCTCGGCTTCAATGTGTGGTCAGGGAAATTGTGTGCCGCCGATTACGGTGTCCCTCAAACACGCTGGCGCGCCATAATTCTTGGTTCGAAGCGGTTGGACCCGGCGCTCATCTGTCCGCCTCGGAGAACACATTTTAACCCGAACGGCAACGGGCATCAGAACTCTTTGGATTTTTCAGGCAACGGCGACTACCTTCCTAAACCCGATGAATGGAGGACGGTTCGGGACGCCATTGAGGATCTTCCCTCGCCCGTCGGCACAGAGATAAGGAAAGAATCGCCTCCGCTCGACCTTCATTTCGGAAGAACTCCGACGCCGATGAGCCTCAAGCGGTATAAAGCACTACCCAAAGAAGGGATGAACCGCTTTCACCTTCAGAAGCACGCTCCTGATCTAACGCCTGCATGCTGGATAAGGAAGAAGTCCGGCGGAACGGACTTGTTCGGCCGATTGTGGTGGGATCGGCCTGCCTTCACCGTGAGAACCGAGTTTTTTAAGCCGGAAAAGGGTAGATACCTTCATCCCTGTCAGCATAGACCGATTACTCACCGTGAAGCGGCAAGATTTCAGAGCTTTCCCGATTCTTTCATTTTCAAAGGAACAAAAATCGAAATCGCAAAGCAAATCGGCAATGCCGTGCCGCCGTTGTTTGCCGCACGTCTGGCCGATATCGTCTACGTTGTCTTGACTCACAAGAACAAGAAATGAAATGGACGTATATGACAAGAAGAAGCGCAGTGAAATCATGGCTCGCGTTAAAGGGCGCGATACTGAACCGGAGCTTCTCGTTCGCTCCATTGTCCATAACTTGGGTTATCGCTTTCGTCTCTATAGGCGGGATTTACCCGGAAACCCGGACATTACGTTGCCGAGACATCGAAAGGTTATCTTTGTCCACGGCTGTTTTTGGCACGGCCATAAGAATTGTCCCAGAGCCGCGAGACCAACAACCAACATTTCCTTTTGGAAGAAAAAACTTGATTCAAACATGGCACGCGACCTGCTTAATATCAGACAATTGAGGAAGGAAGGATGGCGTGTGCTTGTCATCTGGCAGTGCCAGACTAAGGACATGCAGAGATTAGTCAAGAGAATAGATGAGTTCCTTGAATCTTAACCGCGGATGAGTGTATGAGGAAGAATAAACTGCTTGAACCCGAGGAAATCCGTCAAAAGCTCGCTGATCTGGTCGTCAATTTTGAAGAAGAACTCAGAACAAGCAACCTGCGTGGTAAGGTCCTTTCATTAGTTCCCCTTTTCCATGCGTTGAGGGATTTGGGTAAGTCCCTGCTCCCTTTAGCACCGACTTCGAGCGCCCGCGAGAGGATTTTGTTCTATTTTCGCAAATACCCTTACACGGTTATAAACGGCGATGAATTTCTCGTTGTGTCGGGGATTCAAGAATATGCGCGGCGCATCCGCGAGTTGAGAGTGCAATTTGGCTGGTCCATCATAAGCGGAATTACAGCCAAGGAAATGGCCAAAGAAGAGGAATTCCCCCTTGAACATTTTGATGTTTCGAAGATGGCACCGGATGATTACATCCTCTTATCGGAAGAGCAGGACAGAGACGCCGCATTCCGCTGGAAGGTCGCAAACGAAATTCGAAAAAAGAAAGGCAGCGTGAGAAGCAAGATACTTGAGTACTTGAAAATGAATGTCGGCAAACCGATAACGGGAGAAGAACTAAGATACGTTGCCAACAACAGGACCGAATGGGCGCGTCGCAGTCGAGAATTGAGAACCGAATTGGGATGGCCTGTCATAACAAGAAACACCGGCAGGCCCGATTTACCGATCGGTACATACGTTCTTGAATCAGTCAGGCAAAGCCCTGAACATGACAGGCAGATACCTGATCGGGTCAGGCGAGCAGTCCTCCGTAGAGATGGTTATAAATGCACCCGGTGTGCCTGGACACACGATTTGTGGAATCCTTCAGACCCACGGCATTTGGAAATCCATCACGTAAAAGAACATGCCAAAGGCGGGGAAAACAAACATGGAGAGCAATCTGGGCACAGTATGCACAAGTTGTCATGACGATATCCACAGAAAGAAAAAATCGTGAAGGGTCTCAAGGACACTTGAAGGGTTCAGAGACTCAGGTTGCGTATTGACATTACGCGTATGCTTACGGAGTTTATCACAAAATCTCCCCTTATTCCCTCTTTGCCGAAGAGGGGAACTCCGGGACAAGAAGTATTTTTGCCCCCTTTGAAGATCTCAGGTGAGAGACGAGGCCGGCGGGTGAAGAATTTTCGAGTGTCTGAGACCCCGTATCTGAGAATAGATTGTTTTCCTTGCGGGCCGAGTTCGCGAAAATTTACCGGAGGCCGAGGACCGAGCCGCCAGGAGATTTTCAGGGGTGCCCTTCTTTTGGTTCCTTTTCTTGGGCACGCAAGAAAAGAACCGGGGTGCGGGGCGGAGCCCCGGGCTGATATCATCGAAAGTTATAAAATAGGTACCTCATGAAGTTTTTTAAAGACCTACAGATCAAGGCGGTACTTATCGGCCTCGTTGCAGACGTGGGCGGCACGACCGTATTCTTCTTCGTCTTCTCCCTTCTCGGCATGCTCCTCCTGGCTTCGGTGGGAAGAGTTGCAGAAGAGCTTGAGGAATACACGAGGACAATGGGCTTCCTGGTGCCGGCATCCGTCGGGGGCTCCCTGTTTTCGATCTTCGGCGGCTTTGTCAGCGGACGCATTGCAGGGAAGGCGGAGCTGAAAAACGCCTGTGCAACCGGGATCCTCTCAACCGCAGCGGGCGCGCTGTTCCTCATCGTTTCCCCTGGTCCCTCCCCGTTATGGCTTAACGTCGCCGCCCTGGTTGCGGTTGTTCCGTGCTCCGTGCTCGGAGGGTACTTATGCCTGAAAAGCACACAAAAAAAGAGAACAGGGCGGGGGAGCACGGCTGTCTAGCCTGCTTTCGGCATATTCTGTTACAATAGCGCAACACAAAGGGAGGAAGTCATGAAAAAAATAATTCTTTTTGTGATGCTCAGCCTCGTCATTGTCGGATGTCAGAAGAAGGAAGAACCGAAGGCCAGCCCCGAATACCCCGCAGGTACTCTCCGGACGCAGGACACGCTCAGAATCGCCGAGGATGCGGTGAAGACCGATCCCAAGAACGTGAACGCATGGGTGGAGCTCGGGAATATCCTGATGGACTCGCGCCGCTTCGGCGAGGCCGTCGGAGCCTATCAGAAAGCCCTCGAACTCGATCCGAAAAACGTGGATGTGAGAGTCGACATGGGGACCTGCTACAGAAATAGCGGTAAGCCCGACATGGCGATGCGCGAATACAAGAAGGCCCTCGAAATAAATCCGAACCATCTTCTTGCGCACATGAACCTCGGCGTCGTGTATGCCTACGACCTTAAGGACAAGGCCCAGGCGATCAAGGAATTCGAGAAGTACCTTCAGCTAGCTCCCAATGCACGGAACGCGGAACAGGTCAAACAACAGATCGAGAAGCTGAAAGCTTCGCGCTAGAGCGCAGGAAGACGAAATGAAGGCATTTTCCCGATGCGTCCGGACTGGGTAACGCTGATCGGTCTGCTCGCGGCAGCGTTCACGACGGTCTCCTATTTTCCGCAGGTGATGAAGACGCTCCGGACACGGCACACGAAAGATATTTCCCTGCTGATGTATGTCATCCTCGCGGCAGGCCTTTTCCTCTGGTTTATCTACGGCCTCATCCTCAATGACCTGCCGATCATCGCAGCAAACGGCGTTACCTTCATCCTCGCGCTCACGATCCTTGTGCTGAAGATACGACACGGTTAACCTGCATAATTCAGAAACCCTCATGTTGCATGCGGCGGGCAGCGCGTCCCTCAAATCCTTTTGAGGCGATACGATTTGATGAGGGCATGGTGTCGGGTATACAGGACTTCACCGAATGGTATTTTCCCGCCTTCGTAAGATCTGCGTGGCTTCCGATGCCGTAAGGAATCGCCGCAAAAGGCTTCTCGGCTACTCCGCCCACCCGAGGCGTGGCAGTTTATCCACTGAAGCATAAACTCAAGAGAGATGTCCGGCTCGTCAGCCGCGACTGATCATCCGGAGCGAAAAGGACAAGACTTCGGGTTATCTGCCGGTCCGCGAGAGCGGACATAGAGGCCGGCAGCAGGCGGGACAGAGTCCCCGAGCGGTTTCTTTTGCCGATAGTCCGGCAGTCCGTCTATGGAAAATAGAGAGGCAAAAGCCTCGGAGCGGAGCGAGAATGAGCGTGGGGACTCTGTCCCGGTGGCAATTCATGAATACCATGGGTGAGGGGTATAGTCGCCGGACCTCCGGGAACCGAGGGGACGAGGGGAAACCCCGTCCCCTTTTCGCTCTTACTGAGCAAGCTTGAGCTCTCCTGCTGCCGCTTTCAGGTCGTCATCGCTGAACTTGGCATGCATCTTTGCAGTCGGGCCTTCCTTTACGGCCTTCACAAAATCGGCTACGCTCTTGATATTCTTCTTTGCCACGATCTTATCAAGCGCCTTATCGCCTTTGTGGCAGGCTCCGCACTTGTCCGCGGAAAAGCCGGCGGCTGCAAACCCCAGGATAAAAACGAGGGCAACAACGAACGCCGCAATCCTTTTCATCGTTTCCACCTCCTTTCCTTTCAAGCGCCCTCGTTAAACCTCTGCCTTACCACTCGATGACGTGCGAAACAGGGAGATGTTATACGAAAGGGGATGACACGCACGCGCCATCCCCTCAAAAGACTTATCAGGTTTTTTCCCGGCCGCTCAGCTGAGGTGTTTGTTCACCAGCTTCGTCATCTCGAACATCGTTACGGTCTTCTTTCCCCCAAAGACCGCCTTCAGGTTCTCGTCGGCATTGATGTTTCTCTTATTCACCGCGTCCTGGAGTTTGTTCTTCTTAATGTACTGCCACAGCTTCTTGGTCACCTCAGTCCTCGGGAGCGGCTTACTTCCCACAACCTTTGCAAGGGCATCGCTGATCTGCATCGGCTTCATGAATTGAGGGTTCGGTTTCCTTTTCGCCGCAGTCTTCTTCGCCGGCTTCTTCACGACCTTTTTTGCGACTTTCTTCACCGCACTTTTTGCGACCTTCTTTGCCGGCTTCTTCGCCAGCTTCTTTGCCACTTTCTTTACCGCCATTTTCTCCTCCTTTACGTGAGCATCCCCTTGATGCCGTGAAATGTACTCCACATGTTCACTACATCCTACTAAACTGCGCCCCTATTGTCAATCAATTTTCTCTCCCTTGTTCCCGGAATCCCCGGCAGTCTCCGGAGGACGCTTCCCGATAAATGCAGGGCGGAGAACCCGCGGTCACAACGACCTCGGCAACGGGATCATTGTCAAAGGGGAAAAACGGTTCAGGGAAGGATACGCCTCCGGCAAAAAAGCGGGAAGAGGTATTTTCGTGGTCTCCGCGCTCCGGCCGCGCGGATCAGGGGCCAGCAGCGCTGCCGGCCCCGCCCTTCCTACTTCTCTTTCTTCGGGTTCTCTTTCGCCGGGGTCTCCTTAACCGAAAGGAGTTCAACTTCAAAAATGAGAGTGGCATCCGGACCGATAAGGCCTCCCGCCCCCTTGTCGCCGTAAGCGAGCTTCGAGGGGATAAATATCTGCCACTTAGACCCTTCCTTCATCAACTGCAGGGCCTCGGTCCATCCCGGTATCACGCCGTTGACGGGGAACGTCGCGGGCTGTCCGCGTTTGAAGGAACTGTCAAACTCCGTCCCGTCGATGAATGTGCCGCGATAGTTCACAGTCACTGTATCGGTCGCCTTCGGCGACTTGCCCTTCCCTTCGGTAATCATCTTGTACTGCAATCCGCTCGGGAGGGTCTTCACGCCTTCCTTCTTCTTATTCTCCGCGAGAAACGCTTCTCCCTCCTTCTTGTTCTTCTCGGAAAGCTTTTCCCTCTGCTCGGCCTGTTTTTTCATCATTTCCTGCCGAAAGGCGCTCTTCGTCGCCTGCATTTCCTCATCCCCCATGAGAAGTTTCCCTCCGGAAAGTGCGTCCTTGATTCCCTGGGAAATAAGATCGGGGTTGACTTCGATCGACTGTTTCTTCAGGTTGTGGCCTATGTCCACTCCGATCGTGTAGCTTATCTTGTCCTTTTCGCTTCCCAGGGAAGCCTTCTCCTCCGCGTAGGCCTGCCCCGCAAGAAGCAGGACCGCCAAGACTACTGTCCATACTGCTTTCATGTATGCTCCTTTCTCGGACTTATTGCTACTCATACTCATGTGAGATAGCTTATTCCTATTGTAAGTTTTTACGGGTCAGAATTCAACCGCGCCCGGGGCAAGAAGACCCACGAACTCGTCCCCTGTTCATCCTTCCTGCCTGTTCTCGCTCCATCGTACGGGGAAGCGGAGCCTGAAGGTCGTTCCTTTCCCGGCTCCGCTTTCGACGTCGATGCTTCCCATGTGCTCCGACACTATCTGCTTCAGCAGGGGCAGCCCCATTCCGAACCTGCGCGTCTTTGTGCTGAAAAGGGGATCGAAGATCCTGCCCACGACGTCCTCCGGAATCCCCTGGCCCGTGTCCGACACCGAGAGGATGACGGTATTGCCGTCCCCCCATGTGGCGAGTGCGACCCTCCCGCCTGCTGCGGTCGCTTCGATCGCATTCCGGAGAAGATGGTATACCGCTATCTTCACGAGGTCCTTTTGCGCATTGATCTTCAGGGGTCCTCCGGCGAAATCTACGTCCAGTTCCACTCCCCTGCCCCGGGCCTCGCGTTCGGCGATGGGCAGCACCTCTGAAACGATCTCATTGATATCCTCGTAGGTAAACATCGACTCTCTGCTTTTCAGGAGAGACTGGAATTCCTTCACAATCGCCTCCAGTTTGTCCCCCTGGTCGCTGATAGCCATAAGGCCCTCGCGAACTCTTTCCGGTACTTCGCCCTTCTCCAGGATTCTCTTTGCGATCAGCCTTATTACGGAAGCAGGATTCCTCACCCTGTCCGCGAGGGTGAGGGCCATAAGGTTCATGGTCCGCTCCGTGACTCTCGTCTCGATCTCCCGGCTGAACCTTTCGAGCATGTCTTGGTATTCCTTTTCCTTCTCCGCCTGTTTTCGCTCGGTGATGTCGCGCACGATCCCCGTAAAAAAATGTTTCTCTTCTCCGAGGAATTCGCCGTACGACACCTCCAGCGGGATCTCATGGCCGTCCCTGTGGAGCCCGGGGACTTCTTTTCCCCCCCAATTCGCCATCTTCTTTCCGGTCGCGAGGTATCGCGTCATTGCCGCGAGATGAGCGTTTCGCAGACGCTCCGGCATCAGCATCGTCAGCTCCCTGCCGAGAAGCTCGTCCACCGGGAGCCCGAACACTTTTCCCGCTGCGGGGTTTGCAAAGAGTATCCTGCTCTCCCCGTCGATTGTGATGATCGCATCCGAGGCCGTTTCGGCAATGACCCTGTACCGTTCTTCGCTCTCCCTGAGGGTCTCTTCGGCCCGCTTCCGCTCCGTGATATCGCGTATCACCTTCGCATAGCCCCTGAGATGCCCGCTGGAGGT
>JAMCWJ010000041.1 GCA_023475105.1 Nitrospirota bacterium | reverse complement strand
TCATCAGGTCTTTCACTTTTATGAACAGCCTCTTCCCCAGGCTTCCCCCGGGATGGAAAAAGGCGAAATCCTCCTCTTTATAGCCTCTTTTTATCAGAAGAGCGACGGCGATCGCATCTCCCATGGCCATAGCGGCGGTGGTCGAAGCAGTCGGAACTATCCCCAGGGGACATGCCTCTTCCCTGACCGAGACATCGAGGTTCACATCCGCTACCCTCGAGAGGGTCGACCCGGTGTTCCCCGTCAACGAGATCAACCCCACGTTGAACCTTTTCAGGAAAGGGATCAGCCCCACAAGTTCATCCGTTTCTCCGCTGTTCGATATTGCGACGACCACATCTTCGGAGGTGACCATGCCGAGGTCTCCGTGTATCGCCTCCGCAGGATGCAAAAAGAATGCGGGCGTCCCCGTAGAAGCGAGCGTGGCCGCAATCTTTTTGCCGACAAGGCCCGACTTGCCCATGCCCGTGACCACGACCCTCCCTTTGCTTCTGAAAATGATTTCGATCCCCTTTTCGAAATTGCTGTCGAGCTTTTCCGTCAGCGCAAGCACTGCCTCCGCCTCCGTTTTCAGCACCTTCTTTGCCGCATCGAGAATATCCATTACCGCTCACCCTTCATACGCATGTCGCCGTCATCATTCGAACTGGCACCGCAGCCATCCCGGAGGGACGCCTTTCCGATGGGCCTCGTCCGCGAGATCCGAGAGGTCGCCTTCGCTGAATTTCAAAAGCCTTTTCGCCTTTTCCACTTTTCTGCCCGCGGCCTCTTTCTCTCTGGCCTTTCTGTCCTTTGCGCCGGCGAGTATCTCTTCCGCTTCCTGAAGATCATTCCGGTCCCTCTCTATCTTCTTCCTGTAAGAAGTTGCCTTCCTGCACCAGTATTCCGCCTCTTTCCGTTCCTGCGCTTTTGCAGCGGCTTCTCTCTTGCCGTCGGATACGGTCTGCTTTGCGTCCGTGTCGCCATCGGATGGCTTCCTGTATTTTTCGATATCGTCGTTTGTAAAATACGGCGTTTCGGCCCGGGCCGAGCCGCCTTTCCGACTAAGGGCGTCCGGCATCAACAGCGCCGACAACGTCGCCAGCACGATCAGGACCCTGAACACCGCATTCGCCTGCCCCCACTGCACACGCGAAGACCCTCCCCCCATATTCGCCATGGTGCTTCCCCCTCTTCCTTCACGGCCTCTGTTCGTTCACGGTTCCGCAGGTATTCATCGAAATTTCGCGACAACCAATTGTATCATATTAGGCCTGCTCCGATACAATCAAACCTTCCGTCTCCCGCTCTTCCGCATTAAGAATCTTTAATCCCCGATTAATCTGCCCTTAATTTTGGGACGCTAGACTAGCTAAAGGTTCAAAAGCCTGCAATGGGCAGGTAAACCAAACAGCTCACCACGTGGGCGAAACACAAAAGGAGGACGTAATGAGGAAAAGTCTTTTCGTGCCTCTGCTCATGATAGCGCTCTTACTCGGAGCCATGAGCACTGCGTATGCTGACGGTGCTGCTCTCTATGACCAGTACTGTTCGGGATGTCACGGCCCGCTCGCAACTTCTTCAAAGCTGGGAAAGACGGCCGCAGAGATTACGGCTGCCATCAACGGCGGAATACCCGCAATGGCGGGCCTTAGTTTCCTTTCAGCAGCAGACATCCAGGCGATTGCCAATGCCCTCGCACCGGCGCCGCCGCCGCCACCGCCGCCTGCTTCGTTATCCCTTTCCCTGAGTCCATCCAGTCTTCCTGCGGGCACGCAGGGTACCCCTTACAGCCAGAATGTGACGATGTCTGCAACCGGCGGCTCATCGCCCTACACCTTCTCGTGTTCCGGTTCGGGTGTCGCAGGGCTCACAGCGGCAGCCAGTGGCGCAGTATGTAACATCAGCGGCACGCCCACTGCCGGCGGAACCTACACCGTAAACTTCGCTGCGACGGATTCAGCAGGAGCGAACGCCTCTGCCGCGCGCTCTTTCAGCGTAAACACTTCGACACCGCCGCCGTCGGGCGCCGACACGACACCGCCGGTCGTCACGGCTTTTCTTATTCCGCGAACCTCCGGTTCGCTCACCATCCGTATCATAGCATTCAGCGCAACCGACAATGTCGGGGTAACAGGATATCTCTTAACAGAGACTCCCTCCAGCCCTCGGGCACTGAACGCGGGATGGAATGCAACCCCTCCTAGGACCTATACGTTCACGTCGATGGGGGCAAAAACCCTCTACGCATGGGCAAAAGATGATGCCGGAAACATATCGGGAGTCGCCAAAGCGACCACACTTATCACCGGCTCTTCGACGCCACCGCCCGGTCCTGTTCCTCCGCCGACGAGAACTCCTCCGCCTCCAACAGACGGCACATCGCTCTACAACCAGTACTGCTCTTCGTGCCACGGCCCCCTCGCCTCTTCGAGCAAGCTGGGCAGGACGGCCGCGCAGATTACTGCTGCCATCAACGGCGGAGTGCCTGCAATGGCGGGGCTGAGCACCCTCACCTCCGCGCAGATCCAGGCGATCGCTGATGCCCTGGGAGGGTCCTCTTCCACTCCGCCGCCGCTGCCTACGGACGGCGCGTCGCTCTACAACCAGCTCTGCTCTTCATGCCACGGCCCCCTCGCCTCTTCGAGCGTAAGGGGAGAGTCGGCAGGGGAAATCACGGATGCGATTCGCAGCGTCTCGCAGATGGCGGGTTTCAGCACCCTCACCTCTGCGCAGATCCAGGCGATCGCAGGCGCCCTTGCGGGAGGGGGAGGTTCAGACGACGACTCGATGTCCGCGCAGTCTGCGGGTACGATGCCGGTTCCGACGGGGC
Organism: Nitrospirota bacterium; assembly: GCA_023475105.1. Classification (GTDB taxonomy): domain Bacteria; phylum Nitrospirota; class Thermodesulfovibrionia; order Thermodesulfovibrionales; family UBA9159; genus JAMCWJ01. Next base: position 21,768 of record JAMCWJ010000041.1, on the reverse strand, counting down.
AGGATGTCTTTGCCTATCCCGCAACGGCCTCGCCTTCGAGGAGTAACAATCCCGCTGCGGCAATGCCTCTGGGAGTCGGGCCTGCGGCCACAGGAGGCGATGAAGTGAAGGTGCAGGTAAGCCTCGGCGCGTTCGCTGCACCGGTGGATGTCTATGTGACGATATACGGGCCGAGCGCCGCCGGTATCTTCGGCTCCTTTGATATCTACTACCTGCAGGACAACAGCTTCGTGGCAATGGGACAGGATATATTGCCATGGAAGAGCGGTGTCACAGACGCGAACGGGCTGATCATCGACGTACCGACAACACAGTTGCCGTCAGGACCCTATGTCATGGTCCTCATGGCGACGCCTACCGGAAAACAGGATTCGTACTACCGGTGGATAACCAGTTTTGTAATTCCGTAGGAAGCAAGCCGGAAGGCTAAACCCTTCTCAAACAGTTCCGGCTGCTCCGCCGATCCCGGCGGAGCAGCCGGACATCTCATCAAGACCCTTCAGCGCAGCAAGCATTTTTTCGAGACCAGCCAGTCCGATCATATTCGGACCGTCGCACAGGGCCTTCTCAGGATCGGGGTGAACTTCTATAAACAGGCCGTCCACACCGACTGCCACGGCGGCCCTTGCAAGGGGCTCCGCAAACTCCCGCTGACCTCCCGAGCGTTTCCCCTGCCCTCCGGGAAGTTGAAGGCTGTGGGTCACATCGAATATGACAGGATAACCGAACGAGCGCATGATCGGAAGCGCTCTGAAGTCGACAACGAGATTGTGGTATCCGAAGGAAGTGCCCCTTTCCGTGATAAGGAGATTATGGTTTCCCGTGGAGGTAAACTTCCCGATGACATGTTCGATATCCCAGGGCGCCAAAAACTGCCCCTTTTTGATATTCACCGCCTTGCCCGTATTTGCTGCGGCGAGGATGAGATCCGTCTGCCGGCAGAGAAACGCGGGGATCTGAAGCATATCGAGGACTTCCGATGCGTGTCTGGCCTCATCAACGGAGTGGACGTCAGACACCAGAGGGATATCGAATTTGCTCCGCAGTTCCGCCAATATCCGCAGACCCCTGTCGATCCCGGGGCCTCTGAATGATGAAAGAGAAGTCCGGTTCGCCTTGTCATAGGAGCTCTTGAACAGAAAAGGAAGCCCCAGAGCGCCGCATATCGCCTTCAGCTTCTGGGCGGTGGAAAACGTGATCTCTTCATTCTCGATCACGCAGGGCCCTGCAATAATCGCGAGCGGATTCTTTCCCCCGATAGCCGCGCCCCTGACGGATACTTCCCGCATCACCCTCGTTCCTCGGCGGCGTTGGGGAAAAGAGATCTTTTTTCCTTCAGGGCCGCTCCGATGAAGGCCCGGAAGAGCGGGTGCGGCTCCGTCGGCCTCGACTTGAATTCCGGATGGAACTGGCATCCCAGAAACCACGGATGGTCCTCGAGCTCGATAATCTCGACAAGTTCACCGTCCGGGCTCTTGCCGCTTATCTTCATGCCGTGCCGGGCGCAGACCCCTTTATAGGCATTGTTGAACTCATACCGGTGGCGGTGGCGTTCCGATATCTCTTTCGCGGCGTATGCCTTGTGCGCGTGGGTATTCGGCTCGAGCATGCAGGGATATGCGCCGAGCCGCATGGTGCCTCCCTTGTCCGAACCCTCGGACCTCTCTTCGATCCTGCCCCTTCTGAAGTCGAACCACCGCTCCATAAGATAGATCACCGGGTCTTTTGCGTTGCCGTTGAACTCCGAGCTGTTCGCATCGAGTCCGCAGACATTCCTCGCGAACTCTATGACCGCGCACTGCATCCCCAGACAGATGCCGAAATAGGGTATCTTCTTTTCCCGCGCGTACCTGGCCGCCTCGATCTTCCCCTCGATCCCGCGATAGCCGAAGCCCCCCGGGACGAGAATCCCGTCCACTTCAGACAGGTAGGTGTCCGGACCATGAACCTCTATTTCCTCCGAGTCCACCCACTGGAGATTGACCTTCGCATCGTTCGCAATTCCCCCGTGGACTAAGGCCTCCATGAGGCTTTTGTAAGAGTCCTTGAGACCGACATACTTGCCGGCGATAGCGATACTCACCTCGTTCTTCGGCTCCTTTATCTTTCTGACAATGTCCTTCCACAACCCGAGGTCCCTTTCTTTTGAAGGCAGCTTCAGCTTCTCCGTGATCTGCTGGTCGAGTCCTTCGGCGCTAAGCGCGAGGGGCACCTCATAGATCGTCTCTACGTCGACGGCGTTGATGACCGCGTCCCCATCGAGGTTGCAGTGGATCGCGATCTTCCTTTTCGCCTCCGGAGGGAGGGGCTTGTCGGTCCTGCAAAGAAGCACGTCGGGCTGGATACCGATGGCCCGCAGCTCCCTCACGCTGTGCTGCGTCGGCTTCGTCTTCAGCTCACCTGCGCTCTTTATGTAGGGGACGAGAGTGAGGTGCACATAGAGGACATTCCCCCTGCCTGCATCGTACCGCATCTGTCGTATCGCCTCGAGGAAGGGCAGGCTCTCTATGTCGCCGATCGTGCCGCCGATCTCGACGATCACGACGTCGTTATCGTCGCCCACCGACTTAATAGCACCTTTTATTTCATCGGTCAGATGGGGAACGACCTGCACGGTGTCTCCGAGATAATCGCCGCGACGCTCCTTCGTGATGACGTTGTAATATATTTTTCCGGTCGTGAAGTTGTTCCTGTGCGAAGTCCGTATATGCGTGAACCTCTCATAATGGCCGAGATCGAGGTCGGTCTCGGCTCCGTCATCGGTCACAAAGACCTCCCCGTGCTGAAAGGGGCTCAGGGTGCCGGGGTCGACGTTTATGTAAGGGTCGAGCTTCTGGATGGTGACCCGCAACCCCCTTGCCTCAAGAAGCGCCCCGATTGCCGCGGCGGCAATCCCTTTACCAAGGGATGAGACCACTCCGCCTGTTACGAAGATAAACTTAGCCATTTCTCTGCCCTTTCAAGGTCTTCCGGGGTATCGATCCCCATGGTTTTTCCCGATGTCTCCCCCACCTTTATCCTGAAACCGTTTTCGAGGGCCCGGAGCTGCTCCAGCTTTTCCCGCTCCTCGAGCCTCGACGGCCTCATCGCCTGAAACTTCAAAAGCGCCTCCCGGCGGTAGCTGTAAATCCCCACATGCTTGAACATGAAGAGCTCGGCAGCCCGGACGTTCCTCAGCCCGGACGTTCCGCACTCCAACGCTTCCGAACCGAACACATCCCTGTGATACGGTATCGGCGCCCGGGAAAAGTAGAGGGCAAACCCCTCGCGGTCGAAAACCGCCTTCACCACATGGGGATCGAGAACTTCCTCCGGTTCCTCTATCGCTTTCACCAGCGTCCCGATATCCGCCCTGCCGTCCGAGAGCAGGCGTATCGCCTCATCGATCATGTCGGGCCTTATCAGGGGTTCGTCCCCCTGGACATTCACAATTATATCACAGCGCAGAGAGGCGGCGACCTCGGCAATCCTGTCGGTCCCCGAGGCGTGGTCGCGGGCCGTCATCACCGCCTTTCCCCCGAAGGAGAGAACCTTTTCGAATATGGTTTCGCTGTCCGTTGCGACGATCACGTCCTCCGCAAGGCGCGCGCCTCTCGAGTTCTCATAAACGTGCTGAATAACGGTTTTGCCTCTCAGGAGGGCAAGGGGCTTTCCCGGAAAACGGGTAGAATCATAACGGGCAGGTATCACGATCACCGCGGACATGAGTTGCTATAATTATATACGATCACACGTAAATTGTGAATCCCTATTTACCTTTTTTCGTTCGATCTGACATAATAAAAAATTCCGTCCCTCGGAAAGAGAAAGGACTCGGGGAACTATTAGTGGACACCGCAAGCATCGTCAGGCAGCTTATCCTCTCGGCACTTCCCATACTGATCGCCGTCACCTTTCACGAGGTATCCCACGGATTGATCGCGAGCAAGCTGGGTGACCCCACGGCAAAGATGCTCGGCAGGCTCACCCTCAACCCGATCGCGCATATCGATCTGTTCGGGACCATACTCATGCCTCTCATGCTCCTGATCTTTACGCACGGTCAGTTCGTTTTCGGCTATGCAAAGCCGGTCCCGATCAACCCGATGAATTTTAAGAATCCAAAGCGGGACATGGCGATATCCGCGGCGGGGGGCCCGCTGATGAACATTGCGCTTGCACTCCTGAGTATCGTGATCCTGAAATTCATCGTCTTCCCATTGGTTGCATTTTTCCCCGAGGGGCTCGCGCAAAAAATACTGGTACCCGCCGGCATGATGCTCAAATCGAGTGTCATCATAAACGTCGTCCTTGCTTCATTTAACCTGATCCCTATACCGCCTCTGGACGGAGGGAGGATCCTTGTGGGTCTCCTTCCTTACAAACAGGCCGTCTCCTTCAGCCGCATCGAGCGTTATGGTTTTCTGATCGTGATCCTTCTGATCGCCACCGGACTGGCGAATTACTTTGTCGTGCCGCTCGTCAGCTTCTTCCTCGGTCTGCTAAACATGTTCTAAGTCTCCTCTCGTCCGTTTCTTGACAGGCCCCGGCCGGTGCATTCATAATAAAAGATTCCCGATTTTCGTCCGGGCAAAGGAGGCAAGGTGGACAGGGTATTAAGCGGGATGCAGGCGAGCGGCAAGCTCCACATCGGAAACCTCGTGGGTGCGCTTCAGAACTGGGTCAGGCTCCAGGAACGGTACGACTGTTATTATTTCGTTGCCGACTGGCATGCCCTCACTACCGGATACGCAAGCCCGCAGGCGATCAGCGAATCGGCCGAGGATCTCCTTGTCAATTTTCTCGCGGCGGGTCTAGACCCCGGCAAATGCACCATTTTCGTGCAGTCCGGGATTCCCGAACATGCCGAACTCCATCTCCTTCTTTCGATGATTACCCCGCTCGGATGGCTCGAACGTGTCCCCACCTACAAAGAAAAGATCCAGGAATTGAAGGAACGGGACCTCTCGACGTACGGCTTTCTCGGCTACCCGCTCCTGCAGACTGCGGACATCATCATTTACCGCGCCAGGTACGTGCCCGTCGGCATCGACCAGGTGCCCCATCTCGAAATATCGAGGGAGATCGCGAGGAGGTTCAACTTCCTTTACCGCGAGGTCTTTCCCGAACCCGAGGCGCTCCTCACGGAGTTTCCGAAAGTGCCCGGCGTGGACGGCAGAAAGATGTCCAAGAGCTATGACAACGCCATCTACCTTTCCGACCCGCCTGAGACGGTCGAACAGAAACTGAGAACGATGATGACCGATCCCGCCCGCAAGAGGAAGACCGATGCGGGAAACCCCGAAGTTTCTCCCGTGTTTCAGCTCCACAAGATATTTTCCTCGAAGGAGGAACAGGAATACGTCGCCCACGGCTGCAGGACCGCGGGCATCGGATGCATCGAGTGCAAGAAGGTCCTCATAAAGAATATCTTCCGGGTGATGGAGCCCCTGTGGGCGAAACGGAAGGAACTCCGCGACAATCCCGACACCCTCCGCGATATTGTGAAGACGGGAACTGAAAAGGCTGCGAGGGTTGCCCGGGAAACCATGGAGTTGGCGAGGGACGCCATGGGCCTCGGGAAATTCTGATTACCCTGCGGAAACCTGTCCGTCCGGCGACCTGCCGCTGACGGCGCCCGTCTCGCCCCTGTGAGCGGAGCCGGCTGCGGTGCGTATGGATTTTTCCGGAGTGCAAGCCGTATAATTATGAGACTAGTGTTTATGTAATTCACAGGCTCCGGAGCAAGATACGGCGTCTTCGCACATAGTTCTTTTTTCCGAAATTACCCTATCTTGAGAAAAAGCTTTTGCAAGGAGGACACACTATGGATAGTGCAGCGGTAAAAAACAGGAAACTCGGCGACTGGATCGCGGAAGTGGCGGCAATGTGCCGGCCTGACTCGGTTTATGTCTGCGACGGATCGAAGGAAGAATACGATCGCATGATCGGAAAACTGATAGCGGGCGGCAGCGCGACTCCCCTCAGGAAGCGTGCCGGCAGCTATCTCTTCCGGTCCGACCCGAGTGACGTTGCCCGTGTCGAGGACCGCACCTTTCTTTCGACTTCCTCGAAGGACGCGGCGGGATACACAAACAACTGGATCGCTCCCGATGAACTCAAGACGACCATGAAGAGCCTCTATGAGGGCTGCATGAAGGGGCGCACGATGTTTGTGATCCCTTTTTCGATGGGACCGATCGGTTCCCCCATATCAAAGATCGGCGTCGAGATCTCCGACAGTCCCTATGTCGTCGTAAACATGCATATTATGACCCGCGTCGGATTGAAAGTGATGGAACTCCTCGACAGAGGGGAGGATTTTGTCCCCTGTCTGCATTCGGTCGGCGCCCCGTTGGCGCAGGGACGGAAGGACGTCTCATGGCCGTGCGCCCCCATCGAACGCAGGTACATAAGTCATTTCCCCGAGGAAAACCTGGTCTGGTCCTACGGCTCGGGCTACGCCGGCAACGCCCTGCTCGGCAAGAAATCGCTGGGTCTCCGCATCGCCTCTGCCATGGCAAGGAGAGAAGGCTGGCTTGCGGAACATATGCTGGTCCTGCGCATGACCAGTCCCGAGGGCAGACAGTACCACATTGCGGGGGCCTTCCCGTCGGCCTGCGGCAAGACCAATCTGGCCATGATGCAGCCGTCGCTCGACGGCTGGAAGTGCGAGTGCATCGGCGACGATATCGCTTGGATGAAGATCGGCCCGGACGGACGCCTTCACGCCATCAATCCGGAAAACGGTTTTTTCGGCGTGGCCCCGGGGACATCGTACGCCACGAATCCTATTGCGATGGATACCATCAGGGAAAATGCAATCTTCACCAACTGCGCCCTCACCGATGACGGGGACGCCTGGTGGGAAGGGATAAACGGTGATCTGCCCGCGCACCTGATTGACTGGAAGGGCCGCGACTGGACCCCTGACAGCAAAGAAGACGCCGCGCATCCGAATGCCCGCTTCACCGCGGCCGCCGCCCAGTGCCCGGTTATTTGCAAGGACTGGGAGAACCCCGAGGGCGTCCCGATCGACATCTTCATATTCGGCGGCCGGCGCGGCAGCGTAGTCCCTCTGGTCCACGAGGCCTTCTCCTGGGAACACGGCGTCTTCCTCGGCGCGACCTCCGCCTCCGAAACCACATCGGCCATCATCGGCGCCGTCGGTAATCTGAGGAGAGACCCCTTCGCCATGAAGCCCTTCTGCGGCTATAACATATGCGACTATTTCCAGCACTGGCTCACCATGGGCGAAAGGCTCGGCGACAAGGCCCCGAAAATCTTCTACGTAAACTGGTTCAGAAAGAACGAGGACGGGAAGTTCCTGTGGCCGGGTTTCAGCGAAAACAGCAGGGTCCTGAAATGGATGTGCGAGCGCGTCGACGGAAAACTCGGCGCGCGGAAATCACCAATCGGGTTGCTGCCTCTTGAGGGCGATCTCGATCTTTCGGGTCTCACCCTGTCTCCGCCGGACGTGAGAGAACTGATGAGCGTCGATGCCGCAGAGTGGAAAGCGGAGATACCGGACATCGAGGCTTATTTGACATCCCTCGGGAGCCGTTTGCCGGAAACCCTCAAGTCGCAGCTGCGGGATTTCATAGAGCGTCTCGGATAGGCCTGCGCCTGCCGGGAAATGGCGAAGGAGTGGGAAAGACAACGTCCAGGAAAACGCTCGTCAATGTGTTGGGCGTCGTGTATATCCATACGAAGACCAGCGACGGCGGCGATCTTTATCTCACACGCTTTGCCGGACCTTACGACGAACATTTCGCAATAGAAAACTGGTACGAAAGAGACTGGTTCGATATCCATAAGATACGTCTTATCGGCACCAGCTCCGTCTATAAGGTGCCGACGAAAGAGATACGAGGCACGAGCCTCGACCTCGTCGTAAAAAACTGCCGCATGGGCGAAGACGTGCCTATCGATACCCATACCCTCCAGGAATTCTGTGACGCCGAGTTCAACAGTCCCTGGGAAGAGTTTTCCCTGGTCATGGAACTGATGGACAACCTTTACGGACCGAAGGACATGAAGGTAAATACGCAGCTGCCGATGGCGATCTATGTGCCTCCCGAAAAGATGCAGGCCTGGCAGAGCGGAAGGTCACGGACCAAGATCAACCGCATCCGGGCAAAACATCCGGGTGTCGATATCGACATCCTGAAACAGTACAAACTCATTTACGAATGGATACGGGGGTACAATCTCAAGGAAGTTTTTGCTCACATAGACATCAACCATGATGAACTCGTCACTCATCTTAAGAGGATCAATTACAAGGCCCTCGGACGCCTGGACAGTAAGGGTTACCTGGTGGCAGACATGAAGCCCGAGCATATCATCATCGGCGAAGCCGATACGGAACGGATCGTCGAGGCGGGACGGACAGGGGAGAGAAACGCCCCCGACACGCAGATCGGCATGATCTATGAGCTCATAGACGCCGGAAGGTATTCGGTCATCGATTACGAATTGCTGCTCCGGACCCCGGTACATGAGGAAGAAGTGAAATCCTCGAGGAGGCGTTCCTACCTGGACGACCAGCAGCATCGTTTCGAGCCGACTCCGCTGCCCGCCCATCTGTCGTACATGGAGATCCTCGGAGTGCCTTACCTTTACGGCCGTGCGGAGAGCACCGGCGGCCGCCTTTGGGTCGTCGGAAGGAATGCACATCTCTTCGATTATTTCCTGCCGGAAAGGTGGCGGAAGACGCCTTCTCTTAAACTCTCCGGTACAAAGGAAGTCTTCTATACGATCACGAAAGACAACATTCACCTCGTATGGGAAACTTCACGGGTCGGCGAAATGCCCGTCGGAGATGAAGAAGGCTCCCGCGACCCCAAGGTCCGCCAATACGGCATAAACAGTCCCTTTGAAGAGTTTGCGATCGCCCAGACGTTGAACGGGCTCGGCATTCCGACAGTCTACGTGAGAGCGATTTACATGACGGGAAGCACGAAAGTGGAGGCCTCGACCGACTTGAGAAAGTACCAGTCTCACGGGGATGTCCTCGACCCTGAAGGCAATCCCGTCCTTCAGGAAGACCACAACTATATCACGATACGCGGTTACTATAACGGACCCGACCGGTGGGTCGCCGAGCACAAGGATTCGCTATATGCGCCTGTGGACCTCGCGAAGGCCCTCGACAGGGGGATGATCGGAGAATCACAATGTGAACGGTTTCTGAATACCGTGAAAGAGAAATTGGGGCGACACGGCTTCGACGGATCATCACTCAGGCCGAATGACCTTCTTCTGGCGATAGACGATACGGGAGAAACCATGAAGAACGCTTCCGGTGAACCGGAGGTGATCATCTGCAACTTCGAGCTCATATGGAAGATATAGCGAGCGGGTCTCCCGGCGAAACCGGAGAACGCCCTAGAGGCGATACCGGCCGGTCCCGTGCCTGACGGGGCCATGCTGCACCCAGCGTCCGGCATGGTATAATCCCTCTATGCGTTTCATTGCGGACCTTCATATCCATTCAAGATACTCAAGGGCTACAAGCAAAGAGATATCTCCCGAAACGCTCTGGAAATGGTCGCAACTCAAGGGAATCTCTGTCATCGGCACAGGAGATTTCACGCATCCTGAGTGGATGAAGGAACTGAAGGAAAGGCTCGAACCCCAAGGGAACGGTCTCTTCGGGCTGAGACGGAAATTTCAGCCTCGCAACGTTCCGGAACAGTGCAGGGCCGACGTGTTCTTTCTCCTCACGGCAGAGATAAGCTGCATCTATGCCAAGAACGGCAAAGTCCGCAAGATACATTCCCTCATCTTTGCCCCTGATTTCGACGCCGCAAAAAAGATCGCTGCGGACCTGTCAAAGAAAGGCAACCTGAAATCGGACGGGAGACCGATACTCGGTCTGGACGCGAAGGACCTCCTGAAAATCGTTATGGCCGCTTCTCCGGATACGATGCTCGTTCCCGCCCATGTATGGACACCCCATTTCTCCGTTTTCGGGGCTGCCTCGGGCTTCGATACCCTGGAGGAATGTTTCGAAGAGCTGACCCCTCATATCCATGCCATAGAGACCGGCCTTTCCTCCGATCCGCCCATGAACTGGCGTCTTTCCCGTTTGGACGGGTTGACGCTTCTGTCCAACTCGGACGCGCACTCCGCTTCAAAAATAGGACGGGAAGCGAACATCTTCGATACGGAGTATTCGTATGCGGCCATCATGAAGGCGATCGGCACGAAGAAGGGATTTCTCGGCACTCTCGAGTTTTTCCCTGAAGAGGGCAAGTATCACTACGACGGCCACAGGGCATGCGGGGTCAGTATGTCCCCGGAAGAGACGATCGGACATAACTATCTCTGCCCGGTCTGCGGCAGGAAGGTCACCGTAGGGGTAATGCACAGGGTCGAAATCCTTGCAGACAGGAAAGAGGGCTTTTCACCCCCGGGTATGCCCGGGTTCCGGTCCCTTATCCCCCTGAACGAGATTATTGCTGAAACGATGAAGCTCGGCGTACACAGTAAAGCTGTGGAGAGGGCATATCTTTCGGCGCTCGATAAACTCGGAAATGAGTTCGGGATCCTCCTGGACCGCACTCTTGAAGAGATAGAAGGGGCGAGTTCTTCCCGAATCGCCGAGGCCATATCACGAATGCGGGCAGGGAGAGTTCACAGAGAACCCGGATACGACGGCGAGTACGGCAAGATAAGGGTATTCGAACAGGTCGCCGGGAAAGAGGGCAAGGGGCAGAGGCCATTGTTCTGATTTAAGCTCGCCTAATCATAGACCTTTTTTACTCTCGTGCCTCTATGTTTTTCAAATGCACTCTACAGCGCTAATTTGCCGGTACCAGATCGAGGGCTTTTTGAACTGCCTCCGCGTTATTCTTAACCTTGAATGTTTTCTTGATAACATCAATATCTTTTCGACTTACTTCAAGGTGCTCTATTGTTACCACATTTGCCTTTGCCACAACTTTCACCTCCTTACGCTATATAGTACCTTATTGCCGCCAAAAACAGAACTTCCTATACTCTGCGGTCGAGGTCTAAGAAAAGTTTTTCAGCAGATTGGATAAGATCTTCGTCAGTTTAATGCGGGATGTCAAATATGCAGTACGCCAAGTCTTTTTTTCATCATCGGACAAGAGATCGGTTGAGCTTTTCCCAAATGCAGAGTGGAAGCAAGCTTACGGACCTCGCGCGCCTTCATGCAGCACTTGTGTGTAGTCTTCACCCTACGCAATGTGTGGTACAATAGCACGCAGGCAAAGGGAGATGAAAAAGTGAATTGTTTCTTGAGTTTTCATCATATCGATAAAGCTTTTGCAAAATATTTCTCGACTTGGTTGGAAGCAACCTTCAATAACCTTGATGTCTTTAGTACCTCACATCCGAAGTCTATCGAGCCGGGGCAACAGTGGTTCGAGCAGATACTAAACGCCGCTCGCACTGTCGACAGAATTTTTCTACTGATAGGACGCGATAGCATTGACTATCGGTGGCTCTTATTCGAAGCCGGGGTCACTGCCTTTCACATAGATCATAAGGTTGTGCCCATTATTTTTGGAGGGGTTACCGTTGAGAACGTGAATATGCCTTTGTCAGCTTACCAAATTCTTAGATTAGATGACAAGGAACAGTTTAATACTTTCTTTGGTGGGGCCAGCTTCTCTTTGAGAGAAAGAAATGGCGACCTTTACGCTTCATTTGTCCAAGGCGCTCCATTGCAAGAACTTTATCTCAGGCACGGTTCATTTTCCGGAGTATATACTGAACTTCTTGCTTATGGAATCGATTCTGATAGAAACTGGTGTCTATTTACAATCAACGGCCGAGAGCGCATATGGACTCCCAATCTTTTGGAAGCTACCTCACTGCAAATTCATAGTTGGATTGATGACACATCGGGTCAACAGTTTCGGTTGAAAGTGAACTGTGAATTAGATTACTGCTGACTTAACGGTAAGAAATAAGAAAGCAAGCGGGGCAATATAACTGGTCTGCAAGATACATTGGGTCATCATTCTTCCCACAGATAGAGCATTTCAATTTCCTATTATCAGCATACGTGTATACTTTCCGTTTCTTGCTTTCCTCGAAGCGACGGAGAGCTTGATCTAATGCTTCTAATCTCACTCCCTGTTTCCTGCCTCGCTGCCTTCTTTCTCTAACGATAGCTTCATTTTTAGTTCTGCAAAACTTGAATCCAATCTGTTCAAGTTTCTGGATCTGTCCCAAGGATAACTTTCCCTTGTTGAAAGCCCTTCGCTGGTGAGCTTGCCACTCGCCCAATGGGTACCCTCCGAGCGTTTTAAATCCACATGGCGCATCGGCCTTTCCCAGCCGCTCTTTAAACTCGATTGTTTCTTCAACCCCCCTCTCAAAGGCTTCCTTAGGTGATGCCCGCAATTTCCGCCGCTTGAATCCTATATCTTTAAGTTTCTTTATCTTGTATTCGTCAAGAGCACCCTTCGCAAATTCACTTCTTATTTTGTCCTGCCATCTCCCTAGGAGAAGCCCATCTTCAGTCTTATAGGATCTGCCTACATTTGGGTCTTGCTTGTTCATATACAAACCCAGAGTTTCGCTGTAGCCTGTCTCGAAATCGTCAATATTGCAAGGGTCATGCCACTGAAATCCGCACCATTCAAGAGCGTTAATCAATTCAGGAGGAAGGCCCTCCTGCTTGTGCATATTTCTCATCCGCGTTTGCCACAGTCCAAGAGGGAAGCCACTTTCCGTTACGAAATCGTTGTTTACATTCACATTGCCGTACACTTTTTCGTGCTCAATACACTCCCTGAACCCTTCGGAAAACTCATGAGAGTATTCGTCATAGACAAGCCTCTCTGGAAACTCAAAACCCATGGATTTGAGTTTCTTATATCTGTCACTGCTGAGAGATCCGATCTTGTAACGGCGCCTCTGCTGAGACTGCCACAGCCCAAGGCGATGCCCCTCGGGGGTCTTATATCGATATGGGGCATTTGGATGTCCGTTATTCTCTTTTTATACAACAGCGTTTGGCCATACCAAAAATCCCATGTCCTTCCGACCACTTCAACTGTTCTCGCATGAAGTCGGGCCACAAATCTAGAACGGTCAACCCTTACCGGTAAGATAACCTCGATTCTTTCAGTCAATTCAGATACGGCAGTTGCCCATTCAGCGGACTGCTCCCTGTATTGCCCCTTTAACACTTTCAGGCGCGAAATAAGCATTTCCAGTTTCTGATCCTGATCTTGCATCGACTGGAGAACTTGCCATATTGAATCGAAGTCTGATGATTTTAGTGCATCATCTGCGGAACTCGTATCACTTGTAACGACTGGAACAAAAATATATCCAGGTTGTTTGCCATCACTTTTGCGAATTGCTCTTCCTGTGGCCTGAACAATATCGGTAATACTTTTCTTTGAATCGATAAATGCAACAGCATTGACGGCAGGGACATCAACCCCCTCAATTAAACACCGAGCATTGCTCATAACACCAATTTCTGCTTCCTTGAAGTCGTTGATGAGGTTGTTTCTTTGTCCTGATGACATAGTCCCATTTACGTGGAAAAAGTTGATCTTTTCGTTTTCGAGTAAGTTAGGAGCAATCAATGCGCATGCCTGTTTTATCCAATCCTCCTTCACATAACCGCTATTGTTTAATGATCTGAATATCGAAAAGGCGTCCCTTGTCGTCACTGCAGACGCCGATCCCCATTCCTGACTCGATCTGATATTCGCATCGGGGTCCCGTGTTGTCAGGTGCTGACAATATGGCCACTCCGGTACCTCTGGTGCTATATCTTTGTGAACTCCCGAAGCCGCTATAACTTGTTCCTCGGCTGGTGCGACCGTACGTATTTAGCAATGTCAGACTACCTGAATCGGCAACCGTCACCCACGTGCCGGTGTAAGTTTTCTCGTCAACGGTGATTGAGACGGTTCCTTTGCCGAGGCCGGTAGCTTGGCCAGTGTAAACAGTGCCACTGTCGCGGGACATCATTCTCACTTGATATGCGCACCCGACAAGAAATGCTATTGCTACGATTAGCAAGGTATTTCTCCATGTCATATGCGTTCCCCCTTTTCCTCAAAAGTACAACGATGGCCTAACCAGCTGGGCCACAAACGCCGGAATGTGCAACTCGCCAGCGTTATTTCCCGTTTGATTGAAGGATGTATAGCTGTTCTTAATTTGTCTTTCCTTTATTTGAGAATTGAGTCCAAAGCTCTTTAACAGTAATGCCATCGGAATTACACCAATGCGCAGGACCTCTGACGGAATTACTACTGAAGTTTTCCTTCTTCAGAAAGATTTTAGATAGTTCGTCTTTCCAATAGGTTCTGGATTCCCCGGTCAGAGCCGGGGAATGACAGAACTGAGTTCTTGGACGGGCTCCACGTCCCATATTTCCTCACTCTCACTCACCTATCCTCACAATATCCAGTGTAAAGCCCGAAGATGGAAGGTAGCCCCTTAATCCTGACATTGACAAAAAAGGCATATTGTTTTACGATTGTATTATCGATAGAGCAAGAGGAGGACAGATGGCAACGACCACCATATCTCCAAAATTTCAGGTAGTCATACCGAAAGAAGTCAGAAAGAAACTCGATCTGAAATCCGGGCAGAAGATGACCGTCGTTACCAAAGGGGGCATCGTCTACTTCATCCCTGAGAAGCCCATAGAGGCCTTCAGAGGCTTTCTGAAGGGCATGGCTACGGGGAACATCAGGGAGGATGAAGAGCGCTGATGCTTCTCATTGATTCCTCGGGATGGATCGAGTTCTTCATCGACGGGCCCCTGGCAAAAGAATATTCAAGACACCTGAAAGACCCAGCCAAGATAGTAACGCCCACGGTAGTCCTCTACGAGGTCTACAAGAAGATAAAGCGCGAAAGGACGGAAGAAGAGGCCCTTTTGGCTGTCTCCCTCATGAACAGGACATCCGTAGTCGACCTCAGCGAAAGCATTGCGCTTCTTGCCGCTGACCTCAGTATTCAGAACTCGCTGCCAATGGCCGATGCAATGGTGTATGCAACCGCCATGGAGAAGAATTGCAGCGTGGTCACCGGTGATGAACATTTCAAGAAGCTGGATAAGGTAATCTTCATCTCCTGAGTAATTCCCACCAGTGGTGCGCTTTACTCCTGCATTTAAGGCCGTCGGGAATTTCTCGTGACCTCTATCCTTACGCTCACGTCTTTCCCGCTGGCCCTCAGCTCCATCTCCTTCTCCTTAACATCCCCCAAGAGCTTCAGCTTTTCAAACAAGAGATGAACTTTGCCTGAGTTCAAAATAGCCGTGATGATCTTCTTCCCTTCAGCAGATTCCGCGCGAGCCTCTTTGCCTTCAAGCTCCTTCAGTGTTTTCTTAATTTCTTTCCCAGCCGCTTCAGGGTCTTTGACGAAGACGGTCAGGATCCAACGCTCCTTTTTCTTCTTCTCCATGTGCGAGAGCTTAGCCCCTGGTGCAGTAGCTCCCGATCCCTGGCGCGCTTCGTCCTTTGCAATCGCTTCCGCAGCCGGCGCCCGCTCAAGTTTCTTCGTCGGGGCAGGGGCCTTAGCTTCCTGTGTCGACTCTGCCTGTTTCATCGGTTCAGGGGCTTTGGGCGTAGCTTCAAAACGTTGCCTCACGGATTCAGGTTCTTTTAACGGAGCCGGGTTTTCTGCCGGCCTCTCTGGAGCGGGCGCTGCTTTCCCGGCAAATCCTCCCTTGCCCTCTTTCGGAGATATCCCCCCCTCGTTCCTCTCCTTTTCTGAAGGGGCTACAGGAGGAGATAGGGCGGGTTTTTGCTGCTCCTTTTGGAAAATCTGGCGACTTCCTCCGTGGGCGCCTTTGCAAGTTTAATTTCAGGTTCTATACTTCTGAAGATATAGAATATTGAACATCGTTTTCTGGTATTTTTCCACAAGCTTCTCAAATTCATCCACATTGCCCTTCCTCACCTTTTGTTCATTTCCAGGAAGGGCTCTTGAAGTGAGACCACACATTTCAGCAGGAATGTCTTACCTCCAGATCCGGTTCTGCTTATGCTGGTTGGAGACGCCCTTGTAGGGGTTGACGGCCAGGCTGTCAGGAATAAATTCGCCGCACTTGCAGTTCCATCCACCGTTTACGCGCTGCTCCTCGGTAAGGGCAGCTCCGCAGGCGGGGCAAAGGAATTCGGTCGGCCTATCTGGGTTCTGGTTGTCCATGTGATTTACAATTCTATCATATTTTGCCTTCCCTTATTGTCATTCCCGCCCGTCGGTCCCGAATGCGTTCGGGAATTGTTCGCTTCGGCGAATCAGCCGTGGATAAGGAATGACTCCGGACAAGCCGGACTACAAAGAAAAGGTTATCACACTTATGGTTCTTTCAGTAATGATCAGGGTATCGGGACAAGCAAGAGATCTTTGAGGGGGCAGAGATGACAAAGTGGTTTCGGCCTGCAATAGAGTTTTCCCACTCTCACAAAGAGCGCGTGATATTCGTTGTAGTATTTCACATCTTTCTTCAGTGATGAGTGGAAGAGGTGCTGGAAGACCTCGTAGGATTCGTCGAGGTCCATTATCCCATGCCGCGAGAGGACACGTCTCGTATAGGCGTCGATCACAAAGACAGGCTTCTCAAGGGCATAGAGAAGAATCGAGTCAGCGGTCTCGGGGCCTATGCCGTTTACTTCGAGAAGTTTCTCCCTAAGCGTGCGTAGATCTTCTTCCTTCATTTTCTCCATGCTGCCGTGGTAATCCTCGACGAGGAAACCGATGAATGACTTGACCCTCCTTGCCTTGATGTTGAAATACCCGGCAGGTCTTATCAACACGGCGAGTTCGGACTCAGCCATCCCGTAAATTCCCTTTGCGTTGAGCGACCGAGCTGTCTTCAGGTTGTTGATCGCCTTTTCGACATTTCCCCAGTTGGTGTTCTGGGTAAGAATTGCCCCGATGGCGACCTCGAAGGGCGTGTCCCCCGGCCACCAGTGCTGGAGGCCAAAGGTCTCGGAAAGCGTTTTGTAAATATCGCTTATCTTCTTGCCGGCGCTACTTTCTTGACTTGCCTGGTGTTCCATAGTAGTTTATTATAGCTGATGGAAAGGAGTCGCGAATGCTCGATATACGATTCGTAAGAGACAACCCTGATAAACTCAGGGAAGCCTTGCGAAAAAGGGGGATGGCTGATTTCTCGGCGGCAGAGGTGCAGATGAACCTTGATCAGGTCCTCGAACTTGAAGGGCGGAGAAGACAATTGCTCAGGGAAGTGGAAGAGCTTCGAAACAAACGAAACGTGGTGTCGGAGGAGATCGGAAAACTCAAAAGGGAGAAAAAAGATGCTGCCGTCCTTCTTAGCGAGATGAAAGGCGTTTCCGAAAAGATCAAAGACCTTGATGACGGCCTTGGGGAGATAGAAGAGAAAGAGAAACTCTTTCTTCGTTATATCCCCAATATCCCCCACGAGTCCGTGCCTGTAGGGAAAGACGAGACAGATAACATGGTAGTGAGGACATGGGGAGAGCCGAAGGGGTTTGACTTTCCTCCCTTGAACCACTGGGACATTGGGGAAATACTAGGGATTATCGATTTTGACAGGGCATCCAAGATCGCTGGCGCGCGCTTCGCCCTCATGAAGGGGGCAGGGGCAAGGCTCGAACGGGCCCTGATGAACTTCATGCTCGATCTGAATACCTCCAAGGGGTATATGGAGGTATTCCCTCCGATACTGGTGAACCGGGAGAGTATGACGGGAACCGGTCAGCTTCCTAAATTCGAGATGGAACTCTTCAGGATCGCCGATCCGGAGTTTTATCTGATCCCGACCGCAGAGGTCCCGGTGACGAACATTCACCGCGACGAGATACTGAAGGAACAGGACTTGCCGATCTATTACACTGCCTATACCCCTTGTTTCAGACGTGAAGCCGGATCCTATGGCAAGGACACGAGGGGACTGATACGGCAGCATCAGTTCAACAAGGTCGAGCTTGTGAAATTCGTAAAACCCGAGGATTCATACGACGAACTCGAAAAGCTTACTGCGAATGCCGAAGAGATACTTCAGAGGCTCGATCTTCCCTACCGGGTTGTAGCGCTTTGTACAGGCGATCTCGGGTTTTCGGCCGCAAAGACTTACGACCTCGAGGTCTGGCTTCCGGGACAGCAGAAGTACAGAGAAATATCCTCGTGCTCGAATTTCGAGGATTTTCAGGCGCGCAGGGCAAACATACGGTTCAAACGCGAAGGCAAGAAAGGGACTGAGTTCGTCCACACTCTGAACGGTTCGGGCCTTGCTATCGGCCGCACGCTGGTTGCGGTGCTTGAGAATTATCAGCAAAAAGATGGAAGCGTACGCATCCCGCAGGCGTTAGCATCATACATGGGCACGGAAGCGATCACGTGATTAGCCTGTAGTGCCCCGCGCCCCGGGTACGCCGCATTTCCGGTTCGATTAAACCTTTAGGCTTTCCCCCTGTCTAATCTGAAGAGATGGACATTCGGGTATTCCCGGTTTCATCGAAACCAATAAGGACAGGAGGCCGACAATGAAAAAAGAGAGCGCCGGGGTATTGCTGCTGCTATGTTTTGTGCTCGGTTTCGCCGTAAACGCGATAGCCGAGCCGAGAGGAGATTTTGAGAGACCCCCGTCAAGGGAGCAGATGGAGAAAGTGAGAAAAAGGATAGAGACCTTGAAGATGTGGAAACTTACCAGGGCCCTCGACCTGGACGAAAAAACGTCTGCACAGGTTTTCCCGCTTCTCAACAGATACGACAGAAAAAGGGCCGATCTGGAAAAGGCGATGCGCGACAATATGAGGGAACTCAAGGACGCGTTGAAAGAAGGTCGCGAGAACCAGATGAAGAACATTCTCGGCATGATCGAAGAAAGCCACAAGAGCATTCAGGCGTTGAAGGACGCCGAGTGGCAGGAACTAAAAGGGATCTTTACGACAGAGCAGCAGGCCAAATTTGTGTTCTTTCAGCAGGAATTTGACAGGGAGATGAGGAAGATCATCGGAGAGGCAAGAGAGAGGAGACACGACAGATTCGGAAAAGACAACCCGGAAAGACCATCCCCCTTGCATAGGTGACCACTCTGCGCAGAGAAGAGTAAGTGTAAATTACTGTTTTAAAGGGGGTTTTCCAGCCTTCCTTAAATAAAAACTTGACAGTTTTCTTCATCTTGGTTATTTTTATAGTGAAAAGGAGGGCTCAGATCATATGGCAAAGATAACCAGGAGCTTAAGTATAGCGACTTTTGTTTTCGTAATCTGGGGCGTTGCCGGCGCAGGCCTGCTATACGCCCAGACAGAAGAATATAAAGAGTACACGGTCCAGAAAGGTGATACTCTTTGGGACATCTCTTCGAAGGAAGTCATTGATCCCTTTCTCTGGCCGAAGGTATGGAAAGAAAACCCCGACGTGAAGAATCCCGATCTGATTTATCCCGGACAGAAAATCAGAATCCCCCTTTCCCTCCTCCAGAAACAGGTGCCTCCCCCGCCTGTCGAAAAAGCGATGCCCTCGGCAGCGGTCAGGCCTCCGGTGAGGGAGGCGAAAAGAGAAGAGCCCGTAGTGAAAGTACCGCTGGTAAGGAAAGAGTATCTTGTCGACAGGGACACTTACATCTCAGCCGGGTACATTACCGATATCATAGACAGTAAGGGTGAAGTCCTCGGCGCACCCTCTGAACAGACATTGCTCGGCCAAGGCGACTACGCATATGTACGGACAGCACAACCTGCGAAGGCAGGCGAAAAGTTTTATATCATCCGTTCCTTCGGAAAGGTAAAGCATCCCGAGACTGGCAAGATGATGGGATATCTCATCGATGTCCGCGGAATTGCCGAGGTGGTGGGAAAAGAGAGCGGAGAAACAAAGGTCAGGATAACTAATTCCTTCAGCGACGTCCTCGTAGGGGATCTCCTCACCGATTTCTTCGAAATGGACCCCCCCTTTCTTACGGGAAACCCGAGAACACCGGATATCGCAGGGTTTATCGTAGCGACGAAGCAGAGACATGTGCTGAACGGCCAACTGGATCTCGTATATCTTGACAGAGGACGGAAAGACGGACTCGAAATCGGAGATATCTTCGCAATGACGGCACGAGCAAAATATGAGGTTCCCAACGGATATCTTCAAGTGATAAGCATGAGAGAATCCACCTCGACGGCGGTGGTCAGGAAGGCCTCGAAAGAGGTGTCGTCCGGAGACAAAACCCGAATGTTTTCCCCTCCGCAATAGCACTGCTTCAGCGGCAACAGAGGATAGAAAAGGGGTCCCGGCGTATCCGGGACCCGCGGCATGCTACGTTGTCAGGAGCTTCAGCGCCCTGAGCCTGCTGGGGTGTTTGAGTTTCCTTAACGCCTTTGCTTCTATCTGCCGGACTCTTTCCCTTGTAATCGAGAGGTGCCTGCCGACCTCTTCAAGAGTGTGGTCCCTTTCCGCACCGATACCGAATCTCATCCGTATCACCTTCTCCTCCTTCGGAGTCAGCGTCCTGAGCACTCTCTGGATCTGTTCCGACACCTCGATTCTTTCCGCATCGGAATAGGGAGAAGGGCTGTTCTTGTCTCCTATGAAGTCTTCCAGCTCCGTATCTTCGTCTCCGACGGGGGTCTGGAGTGCAATGGGGTCCTGTATCGCCCTGAACACTTCTTCAACCTTTCTCGTAGGTACCACGAGCTTGTGCGCGATCTCCTCATTGCTCGGCTCTCTTCCCAGTTGCTGTGTCAGGTCGCGGGACGCCTTCGTCACCCGGTTATAAAACTCCATCATATGCACAGGGACCCTGATCGTCTTTGTCTGGTCTATGAGGGCCCTCGTAATCGCCTGGCGGATCCACCACGTAGCGTACGTCGAAAACTTAAATCCCTTTTCGTACTTGAATTTGTCCACCGCCTTCATGAGGCCTATGTTGCCTTCCTGAATAAGATCGAGAAGCGGCAGCCCCCTCCCCACATAGTTCTTTGCGATGTTCACCACGAGTCTGAGGTTCCGGGTGATCAATTCGTTCTTCGCCTCCGTCACCAGGGCCCTGGCCTTCGAGATACGCTCGTACAGACCCTTGAGGTCTCCGACCCTCACGCCGACTTCCGCCTCTACTTTCCTGTATTCCTGCTGCACCCCTTTCGCCAATGCCTCAAGCTTTTCAGGGTTGATTCCCTTTTTCTTTTTTTCGCAAATCGCCTTCTTCAGTTCCTTCAGACAATCGTAGCGTACTATCCTTTTCTCCGTCGCCACCAACGACATCATCAATTCGTCGAGCCTCAGCAAAGACTCGAAGAGCGCCTCGTCGACGCGTTCCTCCTCGGCAGCCTCATCTTCATCGCCGTCGAGACTCGCTTCGATCCTCTTATAGAGGGGAAGACCCGTTATGATCTCTTTTATTATTTTTCGTCCCTCTTCAAGCCTCTTCGCCAATTCCGTTTCTTCGTCCTTCGTGAGGATGGATATGTCTCCCATGGAGTGAAAATACGCCTGGACAAGGTCTTCCGTCTTTTCGTATTCCTCCAGCTCCTCCTCCTCAACCTCGTCTTCGGGGGGGGCCGCCTCCTCGTAGTCGACGACCTTAACCCCCATGTCCTGGAGAAGATCCATGAGGTCTTCTATTTCGTCGGGGGAGAAAAATTCAGCAGGAAGTGCATCGTTTATCTCGTCATAGGTAAGGACACCGCGCCTTTTCCCTATATCGATTATCTCTTCGAAGATATCTCTTTCCCTCATTCTCGCTCCTCGTTCCCCAGAACTTTGGTGAACACAAGAAAAAGGCCTGTTGAAAGGCCCGGGTTGTCTTTGACAACAGGAGGGAAATAAAATAAGGGTCAAGCCGCACAT
>JAMCWJ010000035.1 GCA_023475105.1 Nitrospirota bacterium | reverse complement strand
ACTGGATGGTCTTTATCGAATCTCCATAAACAGGCACAGCGGCTTAGTCCTTCCCACGTCATTCAGCAACTTCGCAGCAGAATGCCGCTTATTCGAAATTATGAGCCTGTCCATCAAACTTTCATTCGAAAATCAGCGCCGCTGGGATTTGGAAAAGAGTGAGCACTTCTTGAAGCCAGCACTAAAGAACCGCCGTCTTGTAAATCAACGGACTCTCCGCCACAAACAAAGGCTTCAAATTGTAAAGGCGTTTTGTGACAAGCAGTAACGATTTATATTCCTCCCCCTTCTTTGGTTTAGTACGGCTTTTTGCCTGTTTGGTACGCACGGAGGATGCTCGCGGCGCTCTCTTCAATGGCCCGGTTCGAGATGTCCAGAACCCGCCAGCGCGGATGCTTCTCATAAAACGACTTGCACCACTCGATCTCGTCGCACACCTTGACGGGATCGGCATATTTCGCGTAGGGCTCAAGACCCAACTGCTTCAGTCTGGACTCTCTGAGCTTCACAAGACTCTCAACGTTGATAGTGAGGCCAAAGACCTTATGATGTTCTACCTCTCGGAAGAGTTCTTCAGGGGGGTTCATCTCGGGATGGAGGGGGACATTGGCGACCTTCCATCCCTGATTGGCAAGATAGGTCGACAGAGGGGTCTTGCTCGTTCGGGAAAGGCCAATAAGGACGAGGTCGGCAAGCTTGAGCCCCTGGGGCCCTTTCCCGTCATCATGCTTCACCGCAAAGTTGATCGCCTCGATCCTCCGGTAATAGTATTCGTCTATGACGTACTGCCGCCCTGGAATCTCTGCCGGTTTTTCCCCCAGGAAGAGGGACAGCTGCAGAATAAAATCTCCGATCACGTCAATGGCCTTGGTCCCCTGGCGTTCGGCCTCGCGGATCAGGAAGTCGCGCATGTTCGGCTGGACAACGGTGAAAGCGATGAGCGCCCCGTCCTCTGCTGCCTGCTTGATAATTTGCGCAAGGTGCTGCCTTTCCTTGACCATGAAAAATGTCTTGATTTCGATCTGTTCGCGGTTAAACTGCGCCAGGGACGCCCTGGAAAGCTTGCTGACAGTCTCCCCGGTGCTATCCCCTACCAGATAGATGACCTTTTTCCGGGGATGTTTCTTTTGACTGGCGCCTTTCATTCATCCACCAGTTTCCAGAATTCAACCCGCTCTATAGGTATCTTCGCGATCCTGGGATGGGGTGTCAAGCCCAGCGCCTTTTCGAGTTGGATCTTATGTTCCACGGCCGCCACCATCTTTCTGGACGCGACGACCGTATCAGGATTGACCGAAATGGATGTGGAACCGCAGCGGATCATGAAGTCGAGATAGTCCGGATACACGCTCGGTGCCTGCCCGCAGATGGATGTGGTCACCCCATGTTTCCTGCAGATTCTGATGGTGTACGCAATTGCCCGCAGGACGGCCAGGTTCCGCTCATCATAGATCTCCTGGACCGACGTATCGTTCCGGTCTACGCCGAGCACCAGCATGGTGAGGTCATTGGTGCCAAAGCTCACGCCGTCGATGCCTTCCCTGCAGAACTCATCGATCATGAAGCAGGCGCTTGGGACCTCCACCATGATCCAGAGCTTGAAATCAGGCTCGGTCCGGTTGTCCAGTCCTTCCTCGCGCATGATCTGAACGGTCTTGCGGAAGACCTCGAGCGTCCTGACGAACGGCACCATCACCCAGACATTGGTAAAACCCATTGTCTTCCGCGCATGGTTAACCGCCCGAAGCTCGAGCCGGAAGAGATCATCTTCCACCGAGTACCGGTATTCGCCGCGAAAGCCGATCATGGGGTTGGGGCCGACGTGGTCCCGTTCATATTTTTCTCCGCCCGGCAGCGCGAGAAACTCATCGGGCTTGAAATCGAGGAAGCGGTACACCACGGGACGCGGGAAGAACGCTTCGGCCACCTTCCCGATGCCCCGGGAAAAGATATCCACCATCTTCTGCTCTCCGCCTTCCTCGATGAGGAGTCTCGGGTGTTTCCCGATTTCGAGCATCATATGCTCTGCCCTGAGGAGGCCGACACCGTCGGCATCTGTCTCCTGAGCAACCTTGTCCGCAATCTCGGGAACCGAGAGATTCACGTACACCTTGGTGGCCGTAATGGGCTGCACGGACATCGCAACGGGCGCGACGGAAGTCTTCACCTCTTCTTTCTTCGCTCCCGCGCCTCTGAATACCAGACCCCTCTGCCCGTCCACGGTCACCGTATCACCGTTCTTCAGGATCTTTGTCGCGTTCTCGGTACCGACCACGCACGGGATGCCGAGTTCGCGACTCACGATGGCGGCATGACAGGTCTTTCCGCCGAGGTCGGTAACAATGGCAGAAGCCTTTTTCATGACGGTGACCCAGTCCGGAGTGGTCATCTCCGTCACCAAGACTTCCCTGTCATGAAATCCAGCGATTCCCTTGACATCGAGGATGACCTCTGCCTGTCCCGAACCCCGGCCCGGGCTCACCCCCAGACCACGAACGAGGATTTCCTGTTCCATAGGTTCCTTCTCTCCTCTCTTTGGTTTTCCTGCCTGATGGACGGTCTCAGGCCGTGCCTGAAGGATAAACATGCGATCATCCCTGTCAACAGCCCACTCTATGTCCTGTGCGGCACCATAGTGATCTTCGATCTGAATGCCATACTGCGCCAAACGGGTGATGACTGCATCCGTCAGTGCCTGCACATTCTGCATCTCTTCGGGAACCGCCGCCCATGTGGTGCCTCCCCCCTGATCGTACACGATCTGTCTCTGCTTCTTGAAGACTTTTCTGTCGAGGATGCGAAACGTTTCTTTTTCGACAACATATTCGTCGGGTGTGATCTGGCCGCTCACAATGGCTTCGCCGAGCCCCCAGGAGGCGTTGATCATCACCTTGTTACGGTCGCCCTCTACCGGCTCCAAGGTGAACATCACCCCCGAGACCTTCGAATCGATCATCTCCTGGACAGCCACGCTGATGAGCACCTTGTCCTGAGCAAACCCCTTTTCTTGCCGGTAAAAGATCGCCCGGGGGGTGAAAAGGGAGCTCCAGCACTGCTGAACCCTCTGAAGAAGCGTCTGCCCCGTGACATTCAGGAAGGTGTCCTGCTGGCCGGCAAAGCTGGCGCCGGGAAGGTCCTCGGCTGTCGCAGAAGACCGGACAGCAACAGCAACCTCTTTCCTGCCACGCTCTTTGCAGAGTTCTCGATACGCCGTCTGGACCGCATCCTTTATCTCTTTGGGCATCGAAAGGCCCTCAAGGTGCGCCCTGATCTGACGGGAGGTCTCCTCCAGCACTGCCTGATCATTCACATCGATGCCGGCCAAAAGAGCGTCGATCTTTTCTGCTGCACGGTTTTTTTCGAGAAAGACCCTGAATGCATCCGCCGATAAGGCGAAACCATTGGGTACAGGCACGCCGATCTTCCCGTAGAGCTCTCCCAGATTGGCACATTTTCCCCCGACCCGGGGAATGTCATTCTTGCACAGGTCCTTAAACCATATCACCAGATCGCGTTTCTCCATAGAAATATCACCCCCTTGTCCATGACAGATTCTCGTTCGTCTTTATGGTGTCCGACCCTTCCTTTCCTGCCGTATCTCTATGATCTTATTCGCGACCTCTTCTATAGAACTGCAAGTGACATCAATAACCTCTAGCCCCTTTATCTGATTGAATATCCGTCGGCTGTAAGCTAGCTCCTCCCTGATCTTCGTTTCATCAAGATAATAGTCCATACCTCCGTATTTCACCCTCTTTTGCCTGATGAAGGCGAGCCTCTCAGGTGAGATGGTGAAGCCTATTTTCTGAATCTTTGATAGTGTAAAGACCTTGTCAGGCGGCTTTATGTCGAGGATAATGGGCACGTTGGCCACTTTGAGGCCGTCGTTACAGGAGAGATAAAGGCTGGTCGGCGTCTTGGATGTCCTCGAAACGCCCAGGATCATGAGATCAGCCTTCTCCAACGTCACCACGCCCTGGCCATCATCGTGCTTCAGAGTAAAATCAATGGATTCGGCAAGGCGGAGGGATTCTTCTCCAATTCGCCGCAAGAGCCCCGGCTCCAATAAGGGCGTCAGATCCCACTGCTTTCGTATCCGGTCGAGGATCGGACCGAGGAGGTCAAAGGCATAGATGTCTATTGTTCGCTTTTCCTTGCGAACCCATGCCCTCAGTTCCTGTGAAACAAGGGAGTAGATAACGATACCCTTCACCTCATGGGCCTGATTCAGAATCGCCTTGATCTGCTCCTTTGTTCTGATGAAAGGGAATTTCTTGAAAACCGGTACGAGGTCCTTGAACTGGACAAGGACGGCATTGATCACCATCTCAGCAGTGGTTCCTGTCGAGTCAGAGACAACGAATATATGCACCCTCTTTTTAGGCAGACTCATAGGCAAAGGGTTCACAAAGTTCCTCCATCGCCCGCAGAAGGCGACACCTGCCCTTCACTTCAGTATCTCAGCAAGCCGCAGGACGCCCTTCCACATGTCCCATTCCGTCCGAGCACGACACAGCGTTTTCTTATTTAAAGGATACTACATTTCTTTCAAAATGTTTGACAATTGTGGGAAGAGGCTGCAATAATAGCCGACGTGTGAGGGGCACTTCTTTGGTAAATGCGATCTCATTGCGCCGCTATCGTTACGAGATTTCACCTGCTGGTGCGAAGTCCTTCTCTTACCTTTTGAGAACTCTCGACTTGTCCGTTAAATGGGTGTGGTGAAGTTCGCGTTTGCAGATGGGTGAAAACGCAATGATTCCTACCCAGGCTTCTTATAGTCCCCTATCCGCCTGATAAATCTGTTCTTGTCTCTGATCTGACCGTAAAGTCTTCTGTCACCGGTGTTGTATAATTACACCATGTCGATTACTGCCTTCCTTGAGTCCCTCGAAAAAGAGCGAAGGTTCGCACTCCAGGTCGCCGAGCACCGGTACATTCCCCCCCTCCAGCCGAGACACAGGAAGCTGGACCTCAGGGAGGACCTGAAAGACGTCCTCAAGTCCCGCGGCATCGGAAGGTTCTGGAGCCATCAGGTCGAGGCGATAGACCTAATACGGCAGGGTGAAAATGTCGTGGTGATGACTCCTACAGCGAGCGGGAAGAGTCTGATCTACAACGTCCCGGTCGTCGAATCGCTCATCGAGGACCCTGGGGCAAAGGCACTATATGTATTCCCTCTCAAAGGCCTCGAACAGGACCAGGTGAAAAACCTCAACGACATTTTTCATGCCCTCGGCATCGGCAGCGAAACGACCGTCCGTCCCTCTTCCCGCATTCATCTCGAGCCTGCCGAGGTGTACGACGGAGACACAACTCCCTACAGAAGGAAACTGATACGGGAAAAACTCCCCGGGGTGATATTCACGAATCCCGACATGCTCCATCTTGCCCTCAATGCCTTTCATGAAAAGTGGGAGGCTTTTTTCAGGAACCTCAGGTACGTGGTGGTCGATGAGATCCATGCATACCGGGGGGTTTTCGGATCGAATGTCGCCCACGTGCTGCGGAGGCTGAGGAGGATATGCGATCACTGGGGTTCAGCCCCCCGGTTCATAGCCTGCTCCGCCACAATCGCGAATCCACAGGCCCTTGCGGAAGGGCTGGTCGGACTCCCTTTCAGACCTGTGCTCGAAAGCGGCTCCCCCCGTTCGGGAAGGCACTTTCTGTTCCTCAACCCCTTCGAGAGCCCGTACACGGAGGCGACATGGCTGTTTATCGAATGCCTGAGGGCCGGGCTCAAGACGATCGTCTTCACGAAGGCGAGGAAGATCACGGAGCTGATCTACCGTTGGACCGTCGACAGGGCCCCGGAACTGGCGGAGAAGATAAGTCCCTATCGCGCGGGTTTTCTGCCGAAGGAGAGGAGGGAAATCGAGCAGAAACTTTTCAGCGGTGAACTCCTCGGCGTAGTCTCTACAAGCGCCCTCGAACTCGGCGTCGACATCGGCGGACTCGACGCGTGCATCCTCGCAGGATACCCGGGTTCGGTCTCGAGCACCTGGCAGAGGGCGGGAAGGGTCGGCAGGCACGGGCAAGAGTCCGCAATCTTCATGATAGGCATTCAGGACGCCCTCGATCAGTACTTCATGCGCCATCCCGATGCCTTTTTCGAAAGGAGCCATGAGGCCGCGGTGATCGACCCGGACAATGAGAGCATACTCAAGAGGCACCTCCCCTGTGCGGCAGCGGAGGTGTACCTGAGGGAGGACGATACGGTCTATGACGTGAAGGCGTTAAGGCCGGTCATCGACGAGTGCGTAAGGGAAGGACTCCTCGGACCGGGGAAAACGGGCGGCATATGGTTTTCGCGCAAGAGGATGCCCCAGCTCGATGCGGGCATCAGGGCGATCGGCGAGCCCTTTGCAATCGTGGACGATTTCGGAAAGGCGATCGGCGAGCTGAGCGGCTACCGGGTATTCAGGGAGGCCTTTCCCGGGGCGATCTACCTCCACCGGGGGAGGCAGTACCGGGTCGTCGAACTCGACCTCGAAAGGAAGAAGGTCTTTTGCAGGGAGGCGGACGTCCTCTACTATACGCAGGCGCGCTCGAAGGAAGAGACCGAAATTATCGAAAAGAAAGACCTGAGGGAGATGGGGAGATTTTCCGTCTCGCGGGGGACCCTGAACATGACCAACAGGGTGACGGGTTACGAAAAAAAGAACCTGTTTGACAGAACGAGGATTTCGAGACATGATCTCGCGATGCCCGAATACACGTTCGCTACCGAGGGACTGTGGATAGAGATAGACAGTGATACGGAAGCCGCTATCGCATCGCACGGCTATGAGCTCGCAGGCACGCTCCATGCGGCTGAGCATGCGATCGTCGCATGCATTCCCCTCTTCGCCCTCTGCGACAAGGGCGATATCGGCGGTCTGAGCTATACCCTCTATCCGCACTTCGCAAGACCGGCAATATTCATTTACGACGGGTATGAAGGGGGCATCGGCCTGACTGCAAGGGCCTTCGGGGTGATAGAAGACTGGTTCGAAGCAGCCCTTCTCGTAGTGACGGAATGCCCCTGCGAGGAGGGATGCCCCTCCTGCGTCCAGGACCCGCAGTGCGGCTCGGGCAATCAGCCCCTGGACAAGGAAGGGGCGAAATTTCTGCTCGAAAGGTGGACGGCCTGAGACCCGCATTTTCCGGACGAAGCGAACGCAGCGGGGTAGTCCTTGCGCTTATCAGCGCAGCGCTGTGGGGCGTCTTTCCCGTCGTGGTCAATCGCGGTACGCAGAGGATTCCGCCCCTGACGTTTGCGGCGCTTTCGACGCTGGTCGCCGCAGCCGGCGCGCTTACCTATGCGGCGCTCGGGCGAAAATTGCACGAACTCAAGAAAAAAGAGGCATACGCCTCGCTGCTCATGATTACCCTCTGCATCGTGATTATTCCCTATGTCCTGTTTTTCATCGGCTCAAGCAGGACATCGGGTGTCAATACCGCATCGCTCCTGCTTTCAGAGATCATCTTCACCCTTGTCTTCACCCATTTCATCGGCGAGAAAACAACGCGCGAAAAGCTCGTCGGCGCTCTCGGCGTTTTCCTGGGCGCTCTTCTGATTCTCTACAACGGGAGCTTTCAGCTGAACCGCGGCGACGTCATGATCATTGCGAGTACCGCCACCTACCCGATCGGCAATTTCTACGCAAAAAGGGCTCTTGCCCGGGTATCTCCCCCGACGATTCTCTTTGTCCGTTTCTTCCTCGGCGGATTGTTCATGCTTTCCATTGCCGTACCCGCGGAGACGCAATCGCATCTGTCCGCGGTCCTGTACCGGGATTGGCCGACGCTTTTGCTCACAGGTCTGCTCCTTCTCGGCGTGGGGAAAATTGTCTGGTATGAGGCGCTGGGACGCCTCGATATCTCGAAGGCGATATCCCTCGGCATGACCTTTCCCCTGTTCAGCCTGATCCTGCTGATCGGGGTATTCGACGAAACCCCCTCGCGCTATCAATGGGCCGGGATTGCCGTCATGATGGCCGGCGTATTCTTCTCCGTCAGGAGACCCTCCGTAGATCCGGCACTCACCCGGTACGTCCCGCGTCCCTGAATACTCCGGAAATCCTGCGCGTTCATAGCCTGGCCCCCCGCTTGAGCCGGTCGATCGCTTTCCGGATCGCGGGAAGCGCTTCCAGGGCGGCCTTTTCTCCTTCGAGCACGGCCTCGTGTCTTTTCGAAAAATCAGCGGCGCCGATGTATCCGACCTTCGGTTGTATCACGACGTCCGCTCTCCGGAGCTGCAGGCCGGCGAGCTTCGAATACATAATGCCGACGGACTGAAGGATGGTGTCTATCGTGGTCTCGGGCTGCGTGTTGTCGATGCCGGAGGCGATATCGACGGCGATCACCACGTCCGCTCCCTGTCTCCGTGCAGCGTCCACCGCTACCGGGCTCACCACACCCCCGTCGACAAACACCCTGTTCTCGATCTTCACGGGCCTGAAGATCCCCGGGATGGCGCAGCTCGCCCGCACCGCCTTTCCGGTGTTTCCCTTGCCGAACACCACCTCCTGCCCGGTCTGGATGTCCGTCGCGACCGCATAAAATGGGATCCTCATTTTTTCAAGGGGCGTGTTCCTGACCATCGTATTGATATACTCTTCGAGCTTGTCGCCCTTCACAAACCCGTTGTCCGGGATCGTGAGGTCGACGATGTCCGTCTTCTCGAGCGAAAAAGACATTTTCTGGAGCTGAAAGGCATTATATCCGTAGGCATACAGGCTGCCGACAAAGCTCCCCGCACTCGTTCCGACGACCATCTGGACCGGTATCCCGTTCGCCTCGATGACCTTCAGCACCCCTATATGCGCAAACCCCTTGGATGCGCCCGCCCCGAGGACCAAGGCGACCTTTACGGGCATTGAAGGCGGCTTGATCTCTTTGGGTGCGCAGGAGCCAAGGAAAAGGAACAAGGCGAGAATTACGGCGACGGATTTCATATCGGTCGGCACCGCCCCGCAGGATCTCTCTTAGGCGTACGCTTCCGCCCTGTCGCGCCCTTTCCTCTTTGCTTCATACAGGGCAACGTCGGAGGCGTTGATCAGTTTTTCGCCTGTGTCTATGGAAGGTTCGGGGACACTCGCAACCCCGATGCTCACGGTCATTCTATTTCCCGCGATACCGGCGAACCTGTGCTCGGAAATGACTTTCAGCATTCTCGCTGCAAACAGCAGGCCGCTCTCTTTCTTTGTCTGGGGAAGCAGGATAATGAACTCCTCGCCGCCCCAGCGCGACACGGTGTCGATCTCTCTGCAGCTGTTTTTTATTATTCCGGACATTTCCTTGAGCAGCTCATCCCCTGTACGGTGGCCGTGCGCATCGTTCACCTTCTTGAAGTAGTCGATATCCGCCATGAGACAGGTGAGCGAAGAGTGATAGCGCATGGACCTGCTGAATTCTCTTTCGAGGACCTGTTCAAAATGTCTCCTGTTGAATAGGCCCGTCAGGGAGTCCGTAATCGCGAGGGTTTCGACCTTCTCGAGCATCTCTTCCAGCTGCTTGTTCTTCTGCCTCAGCTCGTCCTGCAAAGCCTTCGTTCTCAGGCAGGCATATATTCTCGCATTGAGCTCTATTTCATTGTAAGGTTTGGGAAGGCAGTCGTCCGCGCCGGCCTCCAGACAGGAGACCTTGTCTTTCGTGTCGCTCATCGTCGTGATCATTATTATCGGGATCCCCCTGGTGGCCTGATTCATCTTCATCCACCTGCAGACCTCGTTGCCGTTTATATCCGGCAGCACGAAATCGAGAAGCACGATGTCCAGGGCCCGGGTCCTGACTTTCATGATCGCGGTCTTGCCGTCTTCGACCCAGTCGACCTCGTAGTCACTTCTCTCCAGAAACTCTTTGGTAACCTTCGCCTGAGACTTGCTGTCTTCTACGAGGAGGATTCTTGCCTTGGCCATTTCCTTTTCCGGTTGTCAGCTGTTCAGAAAAGCATAAATCATTGGATGAAATTTTTCAATTCCTCCTCCCCGACGGCGAAGACGCAGGCGGGCGTCTTACGGACGGCCCTTCCCGGCCCTCGGACGTTTATTCGCCTCCAGGACCTTCTTCCTCAGCCGGATGGACTGGGGCGTCACCTCGACCAGCTCGTCATCCCTGATGAATTCTATCGCCTGTTCGAGGCTCATGATATTCGGCGGGATGAGCTGCAGGGCCTCGTCGGCGTTCGCAGCGCGGATGTTCGTGAGTTTCTTTTCCTTGATCACGTTAACGTCAAGGTCGTTGTCTCTCGAGTTTTCGCCGATGATCATGCCTTCGTAGACAACGGTATTCTCTCTCACGAAGAGGACTCCGCGCGGCTGGAGGTGGAAAAGGGCATAGATCGTTGTTTTTCCGGGCCTGTCCGCAACGAGCGCGCCGGTCTGTCTTTTCGAGATCTGTCCCTGCCAGGGTTCATAGCCGTCAAACAGATGGTTGAGAAGTCCGGTCCCCCTTGTATCGGTAAGGAACTGGGACCGGAACCCGATCAGTCCCCTCGAAGGTATCCGGAACTCGAGCCGCACCCTTCCATACCCGTTGTTCTGCATTTTCTGCATTCTCCCCTTTCTCATCCCGGCCTGCTGTGTGACCACGCCCACATATTCTTCGGGAACGTCGATCACGAGCAGTTCCATCGGCTCATGGAGTACGCCGTCGACTCTCCTGGTGATGATCTCCGGCATCGAAACTGCGAGTTCATATCCCTCCCTTCTCATCATCTCTATGAGGATCGCCAGCTGCAGCTCCCCCCTGCCCATCACCGTGAAGGAATCGGTATCGGCAAAATCGACCTTTATCGCCACATTGTAGAGGAGCTCCTTTTCGAGTCTCTCCCGCAATTTTCTCGAGGTGACGTAGGTCCCTTCCTTTCCTGCGAAGGGTGAAGTGTTCACCATAAAGACCATCGAGATCGTCGGCTCGTCCACCTTTATCCTCGGAAGCGGCCTCGGGTTCTCGATACTCGTGACCGTATCACCGATCGTAATGCCCTCGATACCCGAAAGCGCGACAATGTCTCCTACGGAGGCCTCCTTCGCGTCCTTCCTTTCGAGACCATCGAAGGTGTAAAGCGACGTGACCTTTGTCTTCGTGAGCTGGCCCTCCCCTCTTGCCATCGCGACGTGGTCTCCCACCCTTACCGTGCCCGAGAAGATCCGGCCTATGGCAAGCCTGCCCACATAGTCGTCGTAGTCGATATTCGCTACGAGAAGCTGCAGGGCCCCGTCCCTGTCGCCCGAGGGAGCGGGTATCGTCCGGAGGATCATTTCGAACAAGGGCTGCAGATCGTCGGACTCCTCCTCCAGGCTTAGCTTTGCGAATCCCCTTTTCGCGTTGGTATACAGCACGGGAAACTCGAGCTGTTCCTCGCTCGCATCGAGATCGATGAAAAGGTCATACACCTCGTTCACCACCTCCTGGATCCTCGCATCGGACCTGTCGATCTTGTTGATTACGAGGATGGGCGGGAGGTTGAGTTCGAGCGCCTTCTTGAGGACGAACCGCGTCTGGGGCAGAGGACCTTCGGAAGCGTCCACGAGCAGCAATACGCCGTCTACCATCTTGAGCGTCCTTTCAACCTCCCCCCCGAAATCGGCGTGGCCCGGGGTGTCGACGATATTGATCTTCACCCCGTTGTACCGCACCGCGGTGTTTTTCGCCATAATCGTAATCCCGCGTTCCCTCTCGAGGTCGATATTGTCCATGACCCGTTCCTGCACCCGTTCATTCGAACGGAAGATCCCCGCCTGTTTCAGCATCCCGTCGACAAGGGTGGTCTTCCCGTGGTCGACATGGGCGATAATCGCGATGTTCCTCAAATCCTCACGTTTCATCAATTACCCTTTCGTCCGCTACACTTTTTTGGGCTTTTCCGCGAGCAGCACGCTCTTGCGCAGTACCTTGATGAGGTTTCTGTCGGTCGTTCAGACAATGTCGCCGATGGGACAATGCAGCCGTACTTATTGTACTACAAGAAGGGAAGGAAACGCCAGGGCGATGAAGCGGCAGCGAGCAGCGTGAGAATCACGAACAGATTTCTCACATACCTTCTTCTGAGTGTATTGGGAATTTCACCTTCGTTCCCCCTCCTTGCTTCATTGCCGCTTATAAAGCCCAACGATCTCTGCCCGTGCGATAATATGTCCTTCCATCGCTTTTTCGAGGCCCGCCTTCCCGGAATTCGCACTGAAATTGAGCATCGCATCGAGTGCATAGAGCTTAAAAAAATACCGGTGGGTACCTGAAGGCGGGCAGGGCCCCCCGTACTGATGCCTCTTGAAGTCATTGACCGCCTGGAGAGCGCCCTTCGGCACGGTATTCTCCCCAATCTCGAGTGTCTTCGGACCGATGTTCCAGACCACCCAGTGCACCCACGTGCCCCTCGGCGCATCGGGGTCATCGACGATAAGCGCCAGCGACCTGGCGCCTGCCGGAACATTCGCGATCCTGAGCGGCGGGTTCACATCCATCCCGTCGCACGTATACTTGCCTGGTATGCTCCCGTTGTTCTCGAACGCCGGACTCGATATTCGCAATGTTTCCATCTTCACTCCCTCCTTGCTCGAAGCCGTTGAAACAAGAAAGCCCGCAGCCGTCACGGCACACAGGACGATAAGCCCTTTCCTCATTCCCTTCCCTCTCATTCGAAGCACTCCATGGTCCTCAGTTTGTTCGTCTCGAAATGTCTCTTCTCACACCAAATATTACCGAGTACCGGGCACTGCCCGGAAGGTTTCAGCATCTTTGCCCATTTGCAGTCCCGGCATCTCCTGCTCTTCTCTACCGTGAGCGGGACAAAGCAGGAGAGTTCCCTCTTTTGCCCCATCGCCGTTTTCCTTCTGCCGCACCAGACAGTGCCGGCAGGAGGCCTGCGCCCGTCGGGATTCATCTCGTGGCCGTATCTGCAGTATTGACATGTGCAGGTCACTGCGATTTCTGCTGCTCCCTCCGTTTCCGGCCGTGCGGTTCCGAGCAGTTTCTCACGAAAATCCATTTCTCCCAACGCAAGGCACGCGTCCTTTGCACTGTCTGCCTTAATGATACCATGCCCCTGAATAATATCAATAATAGTTGCCTGTTTTCGCTGTCACTGTTGCTACAACAATCGCTTTGACGGATAATGACTTGTATGGGGCGCGTCCTCCTCATTTCGGCAAACCGGGAACATTTCCCTGAAGCTGTCTTTCCTCTCGGTGTCGCTTACGTGGCATCCTCACTCGCGCGCGAAGACATGGAGGTGAGGATCTTCGATGCGGGAATCTCGCGCTTTCACGTGCAGTCCCTGCGGAAGGCGCTCCGGGCCTTCGTCCCCGACCTCGTGGGGCTCTCCCTGCGCAACATAGACAATGCCGCCTATCCCTGCACGAGATACTACGGCGACGGATATGTCGCGCTCATGAATACGGTCCGGAGCGTCTCCTCCGCACCTGTCGTCCTCGGAGGGCCCGCCTTCTCGATCTTTTCGAATGACCTCATGAAAATGCTCGGCGCCGACAGAGGGGTCATCGGGGACGGAGAAGATGCGCTCCTGAGCCTCTGCAAGGGCGGACAGGGAGCCGTCCTTCCCTCAAGGCCCTCGGACCTTTCCGAAGTCGAATTTCCGAGGAACATTCAGAGCGTCTTCCCCGCGTTTCGTCATTACCGCACCATCGGCGTGCAGACCCGAAGGGGTTGTCCCCACCGCTGCGTTTACTGCACCTATCCGGACCTCGAAGGGGGCAAGATCAGGGTACGCCCCGCGGAGGCAGTCGCCGGGGAAATCGCGTTTCTCCTGAGGGAGCACGACAAGGGTGACTTTTTTATCGTAGACTCCACGTTCAACGCAGATGAGGCTCACATGGAACGGGTCTGCAGGGCGATCCTTGCGAAGCGCCTCCGCGTGAGGTTTTCCTGCTATCTCACACCAGCAATGAGCAACCTCTCCCTGTTCCGCTTGCTTTCCGAGGCAGGATGTGTCGCTGTGGACTTCGGCGCGGATTCGGGCTCCGATGAGATGCTGGGGTCGCTCGGCAAAGGGTTCACGGTCCGGGACATCCACAGGGTATCAGCCGCCTGCAGGGAGGCAGGAATCGATTTCTGCCATTCCCTCATCTTCGGCGGTCCGGGCGAAAGAAAAGAGACGGTCGAAGAGACCGTGAGGCTTATGGACCTGCTGAAGCCAACGGCGGTGGTGGCGATGACAGGCATCCGCATCTATCCGGGAACGGAGATGCAACGGCTCGCGCTCCGCGAAGGGGTGATCTCCGCCGGCGAAGGACTGCTCAGACCGAGGTTCTATTTTCATGGGGAAGACCAGGGGCTTCTCCGGATGATTACCGGCGTAGCGGCCGCAAGGACGAACTGGTTCCTTCCCGGCCGGCGTGACTGGAGCTCGGCCCTCGGCCCGCGCCTGCTCCGTCTCGTCCACCGGTCCGGTCCCCTTTGGCGGACCTTTAGACAGCCATGAGGAAAAGGCCTACAGTCAATTTCTTCCGGAACTTTTGTGCGGCGCTCGCCCTTTGGACTTTCCGGGACGGGCTGTTATAGAATTCACGGGGATCTCCCGGACAAGGATTCTCCAGGATGGACGTTGCCACACTATAGGAGGAGGAATTATGGAAAAATTGCATCGCAGTCTCATCGTGACGGTTTTGTGCTTCTGGTTTGTCGTTCTCGCCGCAGGCGCGGCTTCCGGATGGCATGACAAGACTCACCTCGCTGTTGCCAAAGCTGCTGAATACGGGGGCTGGTATAATGCGGCCGGCCCTGATATTGCGAAAGTGAAGGCCGGGGAACTGGAAGCGACGAATCATTGGTTCGACAACACTGCGGATGCTGCTGTAACCGGCGCCCTGGTCCTCGATCAGGTGAAACGGTATAATGATGCATCGGACCGGGAAGGGCATCTGTACGGGGCAATTGTCGCCTCGCTCCGGGACTATATCAATGACAGGAAAGGCGGGAAATACGCCGAATACCACATGGCTTTCTGTGCTCACTATATAGGAGATCTCAGCATGCCGCTTCACAACGTGCCTTACGACGACTTCTCCAAGACACACCACGATGCGAATGACGGGATTGTCGAACTGAGTGCGCTGAACAGTATCGGCCTTATCCAAAGGAATATGTATCCCATCGTGATTCATGATGAGAATGACCTTGCCCGGGAGATTGCCAGGATTGCGAATATCGCACGCGGGCTCGCCGTGAAAATGAAGAGAGAAGGGAGAGACATGACCCGGGATGAGGCCTTCACTGAGTTATCACACAGCGCCTCCCTCCTCAGAGCCGTCTTGTCCTATGCGAAGGAAAAGAAATAGAAGAGTCGTGCTTCGTGGGGCTCTCGGCCCCAATTGACTCATCAGGGCGTAGAGAGACAGGGGAGGAGCAGTAATGGTTCTAACATACAGGCCCCGTATCCGCCGGGATGCAGCCTGAGGTTGTAATAGGCGAAGGGATGTGCTACCTTGACTTTATCATGGTGAGAAGTTCAAACGGTGAGGCAGGCTGTTTCGCATTCGACGGTGAAGGGAGGGACCGATGTTTCTGAAGGAATTCAGGGAATTCGCAGTGAAAGGGAATGTCGTTGACATGGCGGTCGGCATCATAATCGGCGCCGCCTTCGGGGCTATCGTGAAGTCGCTCGTTTCCGACGTCATCATGCCGCCGGTAGGACTGCTTCTGGGGCGGGTCGATTTTTCGAACCTCTTCCTCGTCCTCAAAGAGGGCGCAGCCGCAGGCCCATACGCTACGGTAGCCGAGGCCCAGAAGGCCGGCGCGGTGACCATCAATTACGGTCTTTTCCTTAACTCGGTCATCAGTTTCCTTATCGTCGCCTTTGCTGTCTTTGTCCTGGTGAAAAGCATCAATAATCTGAGGCGGCAGCAGGAGGCGCCTCCGCCGGCACCTGCCGCGAAGAAATGCCCCTATTGCCTCTCTTCAATCCCGGTCAACGCGGTCAGGTGCGCCCATTGCACCTCGGAACTGAAAAGGGAATGAGTCCGGCCTCCCGAAGATAGCGCTCGCGAGGTCGCAGCTCTTCTCCAGGGGAGGCCTCACTTACCGAGTTCGATGAGCGAGAACCATCCCCGTTTGTTTTTCCCCATACATCGCTCAGAAAGTCTCCTCCGTCATGATGAATCCACCTCTAAAAATGCACCCTGCACCCTGTTGTCACATATTCGAACTCTCCGGGCATTTCGTTCGATATTCTCTTTATTCCCTCAAACCCCGTGCAATGAATAGGAACAATCTTCTTTATATTAAGTCGTTTGAACTCTTCTATAGTCTTATCAATTTTGTTTTCTCCGGGCCCTATCAAATGGAACCCTCCGATAACACAATAAACATCAGGGACACCGGATATATTTATGGCCTGTTCAACGGTATTAATGATACCTGCATGGCTGCACCCTGCTATAATAACGAGGCCCTTCGAGGTAGTAATAAAAACGCCTTGGTCATCAAGAACTTCATCACACTCGACCTTACCTTTCTTTTCGATTCTGAATATATTCAGCGTCTCCCAGCGATGTTTTCTTGTAACCTCCCCGGTGGTCCAAACCCCTTTTGCCAACTGAACAGGCCCTCTGTGAAATTCGACTCTGTCGATAAACCTATCAACGTCAGGAGATGTTAGGTCATAATTTGAGCCCGTAGGCGTTTCCAAATATCTTTTTGAGTGGCAAAAGGGGTGCGCGATTATCTTTGCAGGAAAGTTAGATAGTCCTCCCGTATGGTCAATGTGACCATGGGAAACGACGATAATATCAATATCTGCCGGCTTTATACCAAGGAGTTTCAGATTGTGCATTACAGCTACCCCTGTTGAGCCTGTATCGATCAGTATCTTTTTACCTTCGACCTCTATTAAGGCCGAAAACCCATGCTCACATATATAGCTGCGACTCGGCTTTGACAGCCTGTCAATAAACTTGCTGTCAGGTATCAGCTCCATAACGGTATTGTCCACCAGGATGGTTACGGTACCTTCCACCACTTCTAAAAGTCCTCTGTCACGTTTCATTTTCTTCTCCCGAAGTCATGAAGTCAATCTTTGAAAGCCGGCGAAGTCCCAGAAGAATATCAAAAACTTATGACCTCGTATCCTTCTTTCACTAATCGGACCAGCTCCTTTCCCACCGGTGCCAAGGGTATACCGTAGCACTCAACCTCTTTTACGACACCCGCACCCTCAACGTTCATCCGGCAAGCCATCACAGGAACTGCAGACCTTACTTCATCAATAACTTCCTTGAATGCCGAATCTTTAAATATCTCAACGGCCTGAGCGGATATGATCAGTTTGACGTCTTCCAACTCGCCACTCTCCCTTGCCATCTTCGCAAATGTCAGTGCAGTAAAGACCTTTCGCTGATCCTTAGGGTCAGATAAAACCAAAACGACTAACTTTGCCATACGGTAACCTCCTCGATAGCTGTTAATAAGAAGTACATAAGTACGATAACGTTATTTGTCACTCCGGCTTGTCCGGAGTCTTTCCTAAGAAGGATTCCCGGCAAGCGGGAATGACACCCTACTAATGAACTCATTAGTAATAAAAACTTCTCCAACACGCCTTTCCTCTTCATATTTCTTTTGACTTCATGCTTGCATAATCCCTTAATACTTGATTAAGCAAATCCTGCGTTCCGACCAAGTTGAAAGACCCTTTCCCTATCGAAGCTATTTTCCCCGCCAGGGTAGAATCGTTTTCTTCCAAGTCATTCTAAAGGCAAGATTGATCATCTATGGAACTATTTCCGCTGCATTATTTTTTTTGACTCGGGGAAGTTAATTGCATCGGACTCTTCGGTGTCAGACGTCGCCGCTTTTGCTCTGCATTTCTTTTTCTCTTCATCAGCGACCAAACCTTTTGGTTTCTTAGTCGAGAATCTCTGTTTTGCTTCCTCGACGTGGGTGGTCATTGCTATACCGCTGCTGGCACAGACAGCAGCGCACTTACCACAGCTAACGCACGCATCCGGGTCAGAAAGCCAGGGGATGAAAATCCCTTCGTTTTCTGTTTCGTACATTTTAAGCCCCCGCACCGGGCAGGCATGAACGCAGTCAGAACATCCTTCGCACTGTTCTGGAACAACCCATGGTATTACCCGACCCCCGATCTTCACCGCACCAATCGGGCAGACAAGATAGCATGCCTTGCACTTTGTGCATGAATCCCTGTCAATATAGAAGCCTTCTTTCGTCTCCTTGACAGCGTTAAATGCACATGCTTTTTTACATAGGCCGCATGAGAAACATTCTGATCCGTCAATCCTGTAAACCCCGAGACCTTTACAGACCTTTGCTCTGCAATATTTATCTTTAATATGTTCTTCGTATTCATCGCGGAAATACTTTATTGTAGAGAGCACAGGATTTGGAGCACTTTGTCCGAGACCGCACAGGGAACCTGCCTGTACGAGATTGCCTATTTCTTCAAGTCGTTCTATATCTCCTTCTTCACCGCGGCCCGATGTAATTTTTTCCAGAATCTCAAGCATCCGGTATGTGCCTATCCTGCAGGGGGGACACTTTCCACACGACTCTTTCTGTGTGAAAGAGAGAAAAAATTTCGCTATGTCAACCATGCAATTGTCTTCGTCCATCACTACAATGCCGCCGGAACCCATCATTGACCCTACAGTCGCGAGAGAATCAAAATCGATGGGCAAATAGAGATGTTCTTCGGACAAGCACCCGCCGGATGGCCCGCCTGTCTGGACGGCCTTAAACTTCTTATTGTTCCTGATACCGCCTCCGATATCATGGATAATCTCCTTGAGCGTTATTCCCATGGGGACCTCAATAAGTCCTGTATTAACTACCTTACCCGTAAGAGCAAAGACCTTTGTACCGGGGGAATCCTGTGTCCCTATACTCTTGAGCCAATCTGCCCCATTCGCTATTATCGGTGGAACGCATGCATATGTCTCAATGTTATTGAGATTACTGGGGAAGCCCCAAACGCCGCCTCCGGGCTCTGATAATCTCGGCGGCCTTGGCCTCGGGAACCCCCGATGACCTTCTATGGAAGCGACCAGGGCGGTGGACTCCCCACACACAAAGGCACCCGCGCCTTCCCTGATATCAAGATGAAACTTCATATTTGTGCCCAATACGTTATCCCCAAGTAAACCGAGGTCTTGTGCCTGTTTAATCGCTATTCTCAGGTTTTTCACTGCAAGGGGATATTCATGCCTGACGTATATGAAGCCGTATTCTGCACACAATGTATAAGCGCAAATAAGCATCCCCTCGATAAGGCTGTGGGGGTCTCCTTCCATAACCGATCTGTCCATGAATGCACCCGGGTCCCCCTCATCACCATTGGCTACTACAAATTTAATCTTGCCTGCGGCTTTTTTACAGTGCTCCCACTTTTTGCCGGCAGGAAAACCGGCACCGCCACGGCCCCTGAGGTTAGACTTCTTGACCTCCTCCAGTACCTGTTCAGGTGTCATGGATGAGAGTACTTTTTCCAGGGCGGCATAACCACCTGCCGCAATATAATGGAATAACGCTCAAGGATCTATAAAACCGTTATTTCTTAACACAATTCTTACCTGTTTTTTATAAAAAGGAAGGTCTTCCATTTTTTCTATCGGGCCCTCCACAGGAGACTCTCGATACAGCAGTTTCCTGACGGGAACCCCCGCAGAAAAGGTTTTGGAAATTATCTCACTTACTCTTTCATGGGTCACCCTTTGATAAAAATACCCTGAAGGTTCTGTTCGCATAACAGGACCCTTTTGGCACAAACCCTGGCATCCTGTTCTGACAACCTCTATGTCCATGCCCTTCAGGGCCGACTCCTCCTCGAATGCCTGGACTATCTTGTGGGATCCTTGAGCACTGCATGCAGTCCCACAGCATATCCTTACCATCTTACTGTCAGCGTTCAAGGTTTTTCTTTTCAGGCGTTCCCTGAGGTTCTTCAATTCTTCTGCGTTGTTAATCCGTTCCATAGTTATTCTTTCAAAGATTTAATAAGCTTGCCGATCTTCTTTGATACAAGCTCTCCGACTACTGCGTCATTGACAGCCGCAACAGGCGCAAGTCCACAGCAACCAACGCATCCGACAGTCTCAAGTGTTATAAGAAAATCCCGGGTTGTTTCTCCCTCTTGGATACCGAACTCTTCTTTCAGGCCGTTCAGGACATTCTCGGAACCCCTCACATAACAGGCAGTCCCGGTACAGACTTTTACCACTTTTTTGCCCCGCGGCTTAAAGTTGAACTGCTTGTAAAAACTTGCAACACTGTAAATCTCAGGGAGAGGGAGGTCAAGTCTTTTTGAGAGCTTAACCAAAGAATCTTTGGAGAGATATCCTTCCTCCGATTCTATCATTTGAAGAAAATGGATCAGGACACTTCGTTTCCCATCCTCTTCCTTTAACACTTCCCCTACAGAACCTATTCTTTCTTCCGCATGGATGTCATCTATAGCCATTTATTCTCTCCAGTCCTGTGGTTCCATAAGTCGTTTCCGGATTTGCTCCGTTACAAAAACCATATTCAGAAACCACTCTAATCATCACATTTTCCATACTCATATTTTCTCAGCTTAAGCTCTTCCCTTGCCTTATCAATATGATCGAGTGCAAGAGTGTGCATTTTTTCAAAATCAGGCTCAAAGGAGAGCGAACCCTTAAACCTTTCAAACCATCTCTCAGTCATTATCTGCATGACCTCTTCACTTGCTTCAACCGGCGAGGTCCCACCAAGAATAACCGGCACACCCGAAGCGGCAAAATAGCACCCCAGGGTAATTTCCTTTTCAGCAAACCACTCCGGAGCAACAATGACAAGCGGCATCCCCCCAATCTCATCGGAAAGATGCCCTTCATCCGCCATGCCGGAGATAATAGTCAATATCCTCGCGCTGTCAACGTAGGACCCCAAATGAAGTATGGGTGGTATTCCTATTTCCCTGCAGGCTTCCCTCAATCCAAGACCCGCTTTCTCAAGGGCGGTATCAGGATTAAGATACCCTGAGACTCCACAGGCGGCCGAAGCGCATCCCGACGATAAAACAAGCACATCATCCCCAATTAATTCCCGGGCTATATATTGGTGAATGCCGGTTGCTTGAACCCTTGGATTATCGTACCCGACAAGT
This sequence comes from Nitrospirota bacterium, assembly GCA_023475105.1. GTDB lineage: Bacteria > Nitrospirota > Thermodesulfovibrionia > Thermodesulfovibrionales > UBA9159 > JAMCWJ01. The sequence goes on along the minus strand of JAMCWJ010000035.1, from coordinate 4,128 downwards.
CCGGCCACACCTCGGATCTTGCCCTTCCGAATAGCGTCGTTCAAAAGTCTCAATGCCCCTTCGGGGACACCACCCTCAATATATTCCTGAGGAAAACCCTCTATCATCGAATTCTTTTCCGTTACTTTTTCACCCGTACCCGTTCTGTTCTGGTAGTTGTCTATCGCAATCATTACCATCTCTCTGGCCGTCTCCTTTGCCCTGTGCACATCAAACTGTATATGTAAAGCCCCGGGTAAATGTGCCTTCTTAGAGGTAGTGATTATTTTCGTATGAAAACTGTTTGCGACTTCCACAAGAGTTGGCATAGTGCACTCCGAATCTACAGTTATGGCATCAATAAGTCCCGTCATTATGCAGAGTTCATGGTTTGTAAAACCGCCTGCCGACGAAATACCGAGCCGTGAACCATAGATGCTTCCAAGATTTATTCCATTGGCACCTTTAGACTTAGCGTATTCGATCATATCAGATTCAGAAGCAGCGTCAGAAAGAGCTTTTGCAATGGTTGGTTCATGCCCGATGACAATCAGGTTGACTTCATCTTCTTTAAATATTCCAAACCCCGAATCCGTTTTAACAGGTTGTAGAGCGCCGAAAAGAATATCAGCGATATCGGTGGATATCATAGAGCTGCCCCATCCATCTGCAAGTGAGACTCTAAGGGCATCCAGGAGAAGGCTCTCCGGGTCATGGTCAACGCCGACATTAGTTCTAAATATAGCCTCTGTGATTTCTCTATCAATACCCCTTGGACTTATACCCCACTCCTCCCATCTCTCCCGTGTCTTTTGGGGCGCCCTTTTTATATAACTCAAAACACCCTTTTGCCTTCCGAAATCGTTGATTAAACTTTCCGCAACATCCCCTGCAACATCATTCATGGCCCTTCCTTCAAACTTTATGTCAAGGACTTCTGCAATCTTTTGGAGCTTTTTTACATGAGATATCCCATAATCTTTTATCTCACCATTTGCAACCCCTAAAAGTGTGAAAGCCATATCCCTCGCCTGGTCTGCATGCGCTGCCGCACCGGCTGTAGCCATTCTGAGAAAGTTTCTGGAGGCTACAGTTCCAAGCGTAGCCCCGCATACACCCTTTTCCACTCTCTCTTCACTGCTATGGACGAACCTGCATGGACCCATATGGCAATGTTTGCAGCATGCTCCCCTGGCGCCGGTAGGGCACGGCTTTAACTTCTCAGCCCTGTCGAAACATGTCTCCACCCAATCGCAATAGGACTTGCCCCATTGGATAATCTGTTCTGCGCTTTTGTAACCGCTCTTTCCGTAATCAGACATGTTCTCTCCTCACAGGCCCATTTAGTTATGGACCTCAGCTTCCGGCTTTACCGTTCTCTCAATCTCCCTAAGCCAGAGCAATCTCGACCCTTTAATTACTGACCCATTGATTAACTCGATTATCTCAGGAGAGACATCAAGCCATGCCTTCTTTTCGAAAGGCCTCACGTGAAGCCTTGCATCCACCTTTGCAAGCTTCTTTATCTCGCTCTCCTTTGCCTTTCCTATTTCAGCGCCCATCTCCCTTGCCATGTCCCCGAGTATCTCTCTGTGAGAGCGTGATGCACCAGCAGGGTTAACGGCCTTGCGTACATGCTTCAGTCTGCCGAGGTAATCCACAAGGGTTCCGCTTACCTCAAGGTATGCTGCTGAGGGGAGCACAATATCTGCCTGCTTTGCAAGTTCAGAAAGATGAGAGTTTTGGACTACAAGAAAATCCACAATGGGCTTTTCTGTCAACGGTACCTCACCGATGGCATAAAGGACCTTCATACCACCCCGAACCATCTCCCCGTATGTTTTCCCCTCCGCATTAAGTCCCATGCGCATCACGCCTTTTGCATTACTTTCTATTGGAACCGCAAGGGCAACACCTTTCATGAGAGTAATATTAGCGGCCGCAGCATAGAGCGAAGGTGATGAAAGAATCACGGGATTCTTCGCCTGCGCATAAAGAATCGCCGCTTTTTCAATTTCCTCTGAAACCTGCGAGCCTTTAACGGCATCTTCTAAGCTCTTGTTTCCCTTGAATCCTTTCGAGATCAATGCCTTTGCGATCGATGCGAGTACTGATACTTCATCATCACCGAAATTCATAGTGGCAAGGCTCGAAAGTCGTGTATTCCGCGAATTTATTACGACCAGTTTTGCTCCGTCGCTAACCCTCTTTCTCACCACAGCGTCTGTTGCAGGAAGTATTCTCTCCCACTGACTCGGATTGAGGCCTGCGATCATTATTAGGTCAGCAGATTCGAGGTCTGCATTGCCGGAGGACATGGATTCCTCATCAGCATAAAGATTGACTGTGCTATCCACATTCCTTGTTTTGACGACATCCATGGCAAATTTTCTCAGAGCCAACGCATCTTCATTCAATATGCCCCCGGTACTTATGAACCCTGTATCCTCTCCTGCCGCCATAAGTTTCTCTGCCACCAGCTTAACGGCATCTTCCCATGTGGTTTCCACAAGCACGCCGTCAACTCTCTTCATGGGGGAAATAACCCTTGTTTCCGCCTCGATACAGTCAAAGCCAAACCTTCCGTAGGCACAGATGTATCTCTCAGAGAGGCCTTCGGCAGCACCTGCATTTATCTTCGCAATCCCTCCCCCTATCGTGCTCACCGTTATGTCGCAGCTATTACCGCAGAGGAGACAGACTGACTTCACTTTCTCATAATCCCACTCCCGGCCTCTACGCCATCTATCAGCTTCGAGAATGGCATTTACGGGGCAGACATCAACACAACTGCCGCAGAATGTGCAATCCGATTCGTGAAGTGCTTGATCGCCCCCCGCAATTATCTTTGAGCCAACACCCCTTCCCTTGAATTCGAGGACATTCGTCCCCTGGTGTTTGCATACTCTGATGCATTTGCTACAAAGGATACAATAATCAGGGTCAAGCTTAATGAGTGGATTTGCATCATCGATATTGAACCCCAATTTCTTTCTCGAGAATGAGGACTCCTTAATCTCGAACTCGTAGGCATACTTTTGGAGATTACATATGCCCGCCTTTGTGCATGTCATACAGTCCAGGGGATGCATCGAGACAATAAGGTCTATGACAAATTTCCTTACCTCCCGAACTCGTTCAGTATTTGTCAGAATGCTCATGCCCTCTTTCACTTGCATGGTACAGGCAGTCACAGGAGCTTTCATTCCCTCTATCTCAATAAGACACATCCGACAGGCGCCTATACCCTTCATGCCCTTTAGATAACACAGATTCGGAATGTGAATCCCCACAGACTCGGCAGCAGCTATGAGGTTCATGCCTTTTTGAACTTTTACCTCTCTACCGTCTATCTTTATTATTATCAAGTTTTGCATCCTCACTTCCTTAAATTTCTAAACACCGACTTCGACTTTCCTCACTAAAATCTCTATTGCACCATAGGCGCATGCATCCAGACAGTTTCCACATTTCACACACATTCTCTGTTTGATCTCGAACGGAGGGAAACCTGACAGACAAGGCGTCTTCTTTTCTCCGATGATGGCACGGTAACTACATGCCTCTTTGCATATTCCGCACATAACGCATTTCTCGGGGATTATCCTGTATTCCATCAGTGAAACGCACTCCTCAGCGGGACATCTGCCCTCTATATGCTCTTCGTAACTTCCGGTGGACAGCCATTCAAGAACAAACCGTGCCGTATCTTTGCCCTTCTTGCAGAGAGAGCCTTCCATCATCTCATTCATTATGCGCCTGAGTGCAAGAAGGTCGGTTTCTTTTCCTCTTCCTTCAATTAAGTTCCTGAGTCTTTCCCCCGCCTCATAACTACCGAGAGCGCACGGCAGACACCTGCCACACATCGGACCACTGATAAACGCAGTCATATAATAAAGCCCTTTCTTAACCGGGCATTTTACGTTCCTCTCAGCCTCCGCCCTTATCTCTTCAACTTTCAATTCCTTTGTTTCCATCATGCCTCACCAAATTATAAACAACATCAAATTGGGACCTTCCTGTCATTGATGCAATCTGTTAATAAGATTCGCTACGCATCCTGCTCCGAAGCCGTTGTCGATGTTCACTACAGCAACTCCGAGAGCACAAGAGTTCAACATACCCAGGAGGGCTGACATTCCACCGAGA